>ONPK01000076.1 GCA_900319675.1 uncultured Bacillota bacterium | reverse complement strand
CCGCATCAGGCTTAACCGCTACATAGACCAGCTGCTGGAAATACTGGAAGAGAACCTAACACCAGAACATCTGCAGTTCAATGTCCCGGTTACTTCCCGCCACCGGATACTGAACGAAATATCTCTTATCTTTAACAGGGAAAACGCCATCAGAGAAGACAACATTCAGCAGTTATTGAAAAGAGAAAGGATCAGCCCTACCTCCTTTAACAACATGATGGCCATGCCACACATCACCACCAGAAACACGGAGCGCAAGAGTCTTTTCATCATCATCAACAGCAATCCGTTTGACTGGGGTGAAGCAAGGATAAACATGCTGATATGTGCAATCTGGCCAAGAAGTGCTATTGAGGAAATGCAGGAATTCTATCAGGCGGCTTCCATGATCTTCTCTTCTCCTCTGGTGATCAGAAAGATCCTCAATGCTGTTGACCTTCCGTCATTTATTTCCGTAATACGCTCCCTTAAGAGCAGTCAATAGCTGACAAGTAATCATAAAACAGTTATGAATCGCTTCATGCCGAAAGTATTCCGTTCATCCTTCCATTTGAGCCATTATGAGACGACAAAGGCCTCCCGCTAATGCAAGGAGGCCCTGTGTTTCTTTATGGGCGTAATCAAGCCAATTGTTATGACAATGCGTGTTGTGAAAACTTCTTTGGACATCTTAAGTCAGAATGCCTTGAGTTGGGGGATTGCCCCAAGACCAATGATGATATGGTCAAGGCGGTAAAAGACTACATAGACTTCTACAATAAACGTCGCCCTCAGCGTAAACTAAAAGGTATGACCCCTGAACAGTTCAGATCGTCATACCTTTCATCCCGGTCTTTTTTATGAGTGTCCCATTTTTTTGGGGCAGTTCATGAACTCGAACCTTTGTTTTCATTAATGATATCCTATAACAGTTCCTTAAGGTCGCTTACCAGCTGGTCAACGTCAGAGAATCTGCTGGCAAATGAAGTTACGAATCTGATGACCGTTTCCTCTTCTCCAGCTTCCCATACCTCAAAGCCGTAATTTCTGCTGAGTTCTTCAACAGCTTCATTCTTAAGGTAGATGAACTGCTGGTTTGTTGGTGAATCCATGAAGAATCTGACACCCAGTTCCTTCAGCTTTCTGACCAGGTATTCAGCAACTTCATTTTCATGTCTGGCCAGTCTGAAGAACAGGTCATTGGTAAACAGGCAGTCATACTGAACGCCCAGGATGAATCCCTTGGCCATCAGTGCGCCCTTCTGCTTCATCATGTTTCTGAAACCAGGCTTAAGATCGTCATTGGTGATGACTACGGCTTCACCGATCATGCCGCCATTCTTGGTAGCGCCAATGTAGAATGCGTCACACAGCTGGGCAATGTCCTGAAGTGTCAGGTCGTTTTCCCTGCAGGTCAGTGCTGCGCCAAGTCTTGCACCATCCATATACAGATACAGTCCGTATTTATCACAGACTTCTCTGATGGCCTGAAGTTCAGCCTTGGTATATATGGTACCGATCTCGGTTGAGTTGGAAATGTATACGGCACCGATTCTGATCATGTGTTCATCAGTATGCGTTGCACACAGCTTATCGAGGTCAGCGGCTGACATCTTTCCTTCGTGAGGTGTAAGAGCCTCAATTCTGTGGCCGGTAGCTTCAATGGCTGCGCTTTCGTGAACATTGATGTGTCCGGTATCAACGGCTGCCACGGCCTGCCATGGCTTGAGCATCTGATCGATGACCGTCAGATTTGTCTGGGTTCCGCCTACCAGGAAATGAATGTCGCAGTCTTCTCTGCCCAGGTAACCGGCTATCTTCGCTCTGGCTGAATCGCAGATCTCATCTGATCCGTATCCGACAAAGGAATCCTTCATTATTTCTACAAGCTTCTTTAGAATTTCAGGTGCTGCAACCTGACTGTAATCGTTTCTAAATGTTATCATTGTCTCGCCCTCTTTTCATAAAATATAACCCCAAGGCAGGGGAATTGCAATTAATTTAATCAGTAGTATAATTTCATTATTAGCAGAAAACCTTACAGTGCGTTAAGTGCCGGTGATAAGGGAAGATTAATCGCCGGACGAAAAGAAGTTTCTTGCGGTACTGTAAAGTGTCCCACTGTTACATATTCCCTTATGTAGCATTGAATAACGCTAACGAAAGGAAGAGAGAATATGTTCAAAGAATCATTCAATGAGTTTTCCAAGACCAGGAATCTCGTGATCATGGCCATGCTCTGTGCCGTGAATGTCGTAACCAGCTGGTTCTCCATCCCTCTCAGTGACACTCTTAAGATAACCTTTTCATTCCTGTCAATGTCACTGATCGGGCATCTGTTCGGGCCAAGCTGCGGTGCCGTCTGCGGACTGGTGCTTGATACCGTAAAGTTCATCATCAAGCCGTCAGGACCTTACAACCCGTTATGGGCAATCGTTGAGATGGCAGCCGGTGTGATCTACGGAGTACTGCTGTATAAGAAGACAGCCACCGTTCAGAGATGCTTCATTACCAAGTTCATCGTAAGTCTGTTATGCAACGTCATACTGACTCCTCTGTTCTTAAGTTTCATGTACAGCAAGGGCTTCATCTACTACATGAGCACCAGAGTTGTAAAGAACCTGTTATTATGGCCAATTGAATCAATGCTGATGTTCATAATCATGAACCGCATTGATGCCTATCTGAAATCAACGAGAAACTAAGCAGAAAGAAGTGACATCACTTCTTTTTTTTGTGCCTTAATAGATTTTGGCTTTTATATATACATATGGTACAATGTATACCGTGGTGCCATATGGAAAACACTAAGACTATCGGAAAAGACTATACACTGAAATCGCTGGCCATGTTCTGTCTGCCGGCCATACTGAATGAACTCGTGATCAATCTGCTTTATACGATCGATGACGGTCTTTTCCTTTCGCGCTATGTCGGGCCAAATGCCCTGGCGGCCTTCTCCGTACTGTTTCCGCTGTTCATGGTCCATAACAGCCCTTCAATACTGTTAGGCGGCGTATCGTCACTGGCTTCCCGCAAGATGGGTGAAGGCAAGAGCCTTGAAGCCAGGGGAGACTTTACCGCCATCGTACTGTTTGTCGGTATACTCGGAATCTTCATCGGGGCAGCCGAAAGAATATTCATGGACCTGATCCTGAAGCTACTGGGAACGACGGAAATTCTCTATCCTTATGCCCGTGACTTCGTAAAGATCGGAGCCCTGTATGTACCGCTGACCCTGGTTTCAAATATCTTCATGCGTTTCTTCGTCCCGGCCGGCAAGCCGAAGATGGAATTACTTGCAACGACGCTCAACGTCAGTACCAACCTGTTCTTTGACTGGTACTTCATAGTTCACAAGGGCGTTGGAATGGTCGGTACGGCCTATGCCAACCTGATTGCTACGGCATTAATGGTTACCATCGGACTCATCTTCTTTTCCAGTAAGAACTGTGAGATAAGATTTGCGGCACCGTCCAGAAATCTCGGAAAGTTGCTGAAGGATTCCTGCAAATATGGAATTTCATCATTCCTGTCAAACCTGTCAGTTGCCTTCGGTTCCGTGGTTTCCAACTACGTACTATTAGGCTGGGGCTCTGAAAGCTATCTGGCAGCCTACTCCATCGTAAACAACATTACCTGGGTATTCATGGGATGCTTCTTCGGATTATACGGGACAAGCGGTCCGATCATCTCCTATGCCATGGGTGAAAAGAATAAGGAAAAGCTCAACCGTACGTTCCGCCAGGTTCTCATTCTGACGGCACTGCTGTCAGGTGTACTGGTAGTGTCATTCCTGCTGTTCGGTGATCTGGTCGCTGAACTCTACATAGCTGAAGGTGCCAAGGATTCCAAGGACCTGATCAACTTCGGCATGAAGATCGCTCCATACAGTTTCATGCTGTTCGGATACAACGTCGGAGCCAGAATGACCTTTGCCTCACTGGGCAATCACAGGACATCAGCCGTTCTGACCTTCTTACAGGAACTGGTCTTCAATAACCTGACGGTCATTGTCCTGCCTCTGATTTTCGGAATCAAGGGCGTATGGTTCTCCTTCCTGTTAACAAACGTACTGACGCTGTTCTTCTCAATTGCTGCGGTATACCTCAACCGGGATAACTACGGCTACGGCAGGAGCGGTCAGGCATTACTGTTAAGATAAAAAAGCTATCTCAACTGAGATAGCTTTTCATTTACCTAATCTGACTCTTGAGATAGGCATAGATGAAATTGTCTATTTCACCGTTCATGACCTTATCCACGTTGCCTTCCTCATAATTTGTTCTGTGATCCTTGACCATGGTATACGGACAGAAGACATAGCTTCTGATCTGTGAACCCCATTCAATGGACTTCTGCTCACCCTTGATGGCAGCCATCCTGCTCTCCTGCTCTTCAATGTAACGCTGATACAGCTTGCTTTTGAGCATGTTGAGAGCCTGTTCCTTGTTCTGGATCTGGCTTCTTTCCGACTGACAGGTCGTAACGATGCCTGTCGGCTTATGAATGATGCGGACGGCTGAGTCCGTCTTGTTGATGTGCTGACCGCCGGCTCCTGAGGCTCTGTGCGTCTCTATTTCAATGTCCTCCGGCTTAATGTCGATCTGAATGTCATCATTGAATTCAGGGGCTACGTCAAGTGAGGCAAATGAGGTATGCCTTCTGCCTGAGGCATCAAACGGTGAGATTCTTACCAGTCTGTGCACTCCTCTTTCTCCCTTGAGATAGCCATAGGCCAGTGGGCCTTCAACCTTGAAGGTTACGGATTTGACACCGGCCTCTTCACCATCCAGCCAGTCCAGAACCGTTACCTTGTAGCCCTTGTTGGCGGCATAGCGGCTGTACATCCTGTACAGCATCATTGCCCAGTCCATGCTCTCAGTACCGCCGGCACCCGGATGTAATTCGAGAATGGCATTGTACTGGTCATACGGGTGTGATAACAGCACCTGGATCTCAAAGTCCTCATATTCCTTCATGACGTCGGTGAATTCACTTTCAACCAGAGCGAACATGTCCTCATCAAATTCTTCCTTCAGCATGTCCAGAGAATCTGAAATGTCATTCATCTCTTTGGTCAGCTTATTGAAATTCCTGATGAGTTCCTTCTGGCTGTTGGCTTCCTGAATCAGAGCCTGAGCCTTTCTGGTGTCATTCCAGAATCCGTCTGCCAGCTGCAGCTTTTCTATTTCATCAATTCGGTTCTGTCTTGAAGCCAGGTCAAAGTGAATCACCTAACTTCTTCAGGCGATCGATGTTGTCTGTGAGCTGCTGTCTGATTTCGTACAGTTCCATTACTTTCTCTCCCTGACTTCGATTCGGCAGTTCATGCAGAAGCTTACTACTTCTCTGGCTATCGAATCCATCATGTTTTCAAACATCTCATAACCCTCAGCGGTATAGGCCTTTAACGGGTTATCCTGAGCATAGCTTCTCAGATGTATTCCTTCTCTTAACTTGCTCATCAAGTCAATGTGGTCGATCCACTTGGCATCGATGATACGTAATACCATCGGCTTTTCGATCTTGAGGAAGTCCGCTCTGAACGGATCGATTTTTTCCTCATAGGCATTCCACATCAGGTCGGCAACTGCCATCGGGTAATCCTCGTTTCTGGTTACCGCTGCCAGTCCCTTCTTGATGTCTTCCTCGTCAACGTTCATCTTCCATACTGCCTCAGTCAGAGCTTCAACATTGACGACAGGATTACGCTGGCTTCTGTCAGTGTGGCTGTTAACGATCTCCTCGGAAATGCGTTCGAACATGCCTCTGACGATGCCGTGAACGTCATCGTTTTCCAGAACTTCATCTCTCTGTTCATAGATGGTCTCACGCTGCTGACGTAATACATCATCGTATTCCAGAAGAGTCTTACGGATATCGAAGTTCATGCCTTCAACTCTCTTCTGAGCGCTCTCAATGGCCTTGGAAACCATCTTGGATTCAATGGCCTGATCACCCAGCTGGTTGAATACACCCTGTACTCTTTCAGTACCGAAACGAACCATCAGTTCGTCATCCAGTGATACGTAGAATCTGGAGAATCCCGGGTCACCCTGACGTCCGGAACGTCCTCTTAACTGGTTATCGATACGTCTTGATTCATGACGCTCGGAACCTAATACTGCCAAACCGCCCAGTTCGGCAACGCCAGGTCCCAGCTTGATGTCGGTACCACGGCCGGCCATGTTGGTGGCGATGGTTACGGCATTGCGGAGTCCTGCCTTGGCAATGATCTCTGCCTCACGCTTGTGGTTCTTGGCATTGAGCACCTCGTGCTTGATCTTTCTCTGGGAGAACATCTTGCTGAGGAACTCGGATACGTCTACGGAAATGGTACCTACCAGTACCGGCTGTCCGTTGTTATGTCTTTCAATTACCTCTTCCATCAGGGCATTGTACTTGGCCTTCTTGGTAGCGTAGATGGCATCAGGCATGTCCTGTCTGATGACCGGCTTGTTGGTTGGAATCTCCGTTACTCTCATGTTGTAGATTGACAGGAATTCCTCTTCCTCTGTCTTGGCCGTACCGGTCATGCCGCACAGCTTGTGGTA
>ONPK01000188.1 GCA_900319675.1 uncultured Bacillota bacterium | reverse complement strand
CTTATCGCTGCCGTGAGAAAACTCACGGTAGCCTGGTTCATCAACACTGAGTGTTCCTTCTTCAATGTAACTGATCTTCGGTTTCTGTATTTTCATGCTATTTCAGAATGAGAGTAAAAGCATACTCCTCTTGAGAGGCATCCATGAAGATCTTCAGGATCTTCCTGCCGTACTTGTCCATGTTCTTTTCCAGATACTCATGGTTGTACAGGACTACAATAACATTGTGATTTAGTTCGCCCAGGCAGTCATTAAGAGCATCCAGATTGTGCCCGAAGTAATCCGGAAAACGCATTACTGATTCGATATAGTCATACATGGCTTCCCTGCCAGTCATCTTCATGCAGTCCAAAATGATTATTTCCATAGCTATTCTCCTTCATACAACAGTTCATAGGATTCATAATGATCACTTGTATAGTAGATCAGACCGTCACTGGAGAAGACTATCCTCTTCTCACCTCGGCTCTTCTTGCCCATGGTTCCTATGTCACATTCATAATATGTTCTGCCCTTTTTCTTGGGAAGCAGTCCTTCATTATTGCCAAAGTAGTCACCGCCAATGCAGCAGCCTGGGAAGTACGGCTCAAGTGAACCGCTGTTCCAGCCCTTTTCCCTTGCCTGTTTCTTGGTTACGTAATTTGACGGCAGCCTGCCAAAGGCATGTATGTACAGCGCAACGTGATCCTTATCGTCATATGTTCCGTCTTCAGTGATCCAGACATTCGGATCCTTCTCACTGTAAATGACATTATCGTCTATTACCGGCTCGGGATCAGGTTCAGGTGTTGGATCAACGACCGGATCGATAATGGTTATGGGATCAATTACCGGTTGTGCTGGCTGTCTCATGTTGCCCAGCACAAAACCGCCTATGAAGGCTACGACTATCAGTGCCAGTATCAGTACTAATCCTCTTCTGTTCATTTCTGAGCCCCTTTCAGTTCTTCAAACAATTCCGTAAACATGTCATTTACGTCATTCAGTATGTCATCGTTAAGCTGCTGATACGGATCATTCTGCAATAAGCTGATACCCGTTATCATTTTCACTGCTTCACCTTTTACCACCAGGACAAAGTTTGGCAGCCCAATTCTCTTCTGCCCGGCAAATTCCGTGCCGTCCAGTGTTTCCACATCGCTTCGGGAATAATCAGCCAGAACACTGGCTGCCCGGTTTATGAAGATATGGTAGGCTTCAGTTCCCTCATGTTTCAGATATACCCTGCCGTTATCATCAACGGCATATACGTCCCTAATTTCCTTTTCGTCATCATTTCCCGGTTTGCCGTCTACATAGTAGATCTTACTTACCTTGTTTTTCTCTGCAGTCTCTATGACCTGCGGCAGTATCGAACGGCACCAGGGACACCAGTTGGAGCCGAAGTAAACGATGAAGGTTTCCTTACTGTCCATTTTCTGATTGATCTCACTCAGGTCTGCGTAAACAAAGGGATTCCTCTCATCTATGGTGATCTCACGGTAATTTACGCCGCTGGCGTTCACCTCACCGTTAAGACTCTCATATTCTTCCTTGAATCTCTGCGCATCCTTGCTGACATTCGTGCACCCTGCCAATGTCATGAAAACCATCAGCAGCAGTACCATGATCCTGTTTTAGGCGTAGTTCAGTGGCAGAACCTCAGCTTCCCAAGCTGATCATGCGGGTTCGATTCCCGTCGCCTGCTCCATTTACGTAAGAAAGTCTGTCAGCGACAGACTTTTTCTTTTACAGTCATTTATTACAGGTTCTGTTCCTTGACGAAGCTATAGAAATCCTGTTCCTTTTCCTTGTCCTTGGCGGAAACCGTTCCGATCGGCATGGCATAGAATATGGATTCATCAATGTAATTCAGTCCGAATGTATCATCACACAGCTTTCCATCAACAGCTCCGATTGCACATCCGCCCAGATCCAGTGCCGTAACTGCCAGGTAGATGTTCTCGGTTATGTGGCCAGCATCGATGAGTGATACTCTGTGAGCGTAAATGCCATAACGCCATTCAACGCGGTAGAAGTCCATGGCAAAATAGAATACGACATTTGCCTTGCCTGCCCAGGCCTGCCCCTGCAATGAAGCGTTGATGAAGCCTCTGATGTCATCGATCTTCTTCAGAAATTCGATCTTATGCCCCATCGGCAGATAATGATACAAACCGTCTTCAAGACCTTCAACGTTCTGAATGGTCATGTATACCTCAAACTGATGTCTGGCACCTCCGCACGGCACAGTCCTTAATGTCGCATAGGCCCTGCCTATGATGTCCTTTATGCCCTGTGAACACCATAATA
>ONPK01000033.1 GCA_900319675.1 uncultured Bacillota bacterium | reverse complement strand
TCAGCTGTCGGCAGGTGAGCGCTCATCATGTAGACGGCACCGGTTCTTTCCGGGAAGTTGATTGAATCAAGATATTCCTGGAATGAACCGCCCTCCAGGTAGCGGATGTCAATTGCCGGTATGACCTTGGCTGAAATATATGTGTAGCTGATGGCGATCGGTGTACCATCAGCGGTACGGATCCTTTCAAAATAGTGGATCATGTCATTGTCTTCCAGCTCCAGATATCTCTTTACATCAGGGACTGTGGAAGCGTGAATGATCTTATACTCTACCAGCTTACTGCCGGCAACCATTCCCAATGAAGCCATGTCCTTGGTAAAGCTTATTGGGTTACGTCTGATTGTCTTGACCATCATCTGATGAGACACGAATGAACCCTTGCCTGGGGTTCTGGTAATGTAACCTCTGGTTGCCAGGTTATTGAGTGCCTTGTTGATGGTAATGTGTCCAATTCCGAACTTCTCGCATAATTGTTTCTCGGTTTCAATCTGATCTCCCGGACTCAGTTCTCCGGAACTGATCTTTCCAAGTATGTAGGTTTCGATCTGTTTATATTTTGCATTCTGTCTCATCGCGGCATACCCCCGTTCTGGCCTCATTCTATCACAAACAAATACATATATAAATACCTTAAAATATCCGCAAACACGAAAATATTTATCTGTATCACTGATCAGGTGTTTTCGATTGCTTTAAATGGAACGGTTTGTACTGAATGATGATATAGATTATATATTTACATCACTTATGTATACTGACTGTCAGAATAGTGTTCACATAAAATACCTAATTAAGGTATAATTAACATGGTGGATTATGGAGTGTATTGATATGGATAAGAAAGAATTACAATCATATTACGACGGTTATTCAACCAAAGCTTACAATGTTTTCGGAGCACACTTTACTGAAGACGGAGTCGTCTTCAGATTATATGCGCCAAACGCCAGAAGTGTCAGACTCATTGGCGACTTCAATAACTGGAACAGAAATGAAACATTGTTAACAAAGATCAACAATGAAATATGGGAGATCACTATCAAAGGCCTCCAGGAATATGCTCAATACAAGTATGTAATTGAGCAGCAGGACGGTACCTTTGTTGAAAAGAGCGACCCATATGCCTTTTATAACGAAATGAGACCCGGCTGGGTCTGCAAGGTCGTTGACCTTGATGAATACAAGTGGACTGACGATGAGTGGATGAAGAACCGCAGCCTCAATCTTGACAGACCGATGAACATCTATGAAGTTCATCTGGGAGGCTTCAAGCATCACGGTGCCGGAAGATGGTTCACCTATTATGAGATGATAGAGGAACTGATCCCTTATGTTAAGGACATGGGTTATACCCACATTGAGTTAATGCCTCTGAACGAATATCCGTTTGACGGATCATGGGGATATCAGCAGTACGGCTACTTCAGCGTTACAGCCAGATACGGCAACTGTTACCAGCTGATGATGTTCATTGATGCCTGCCACCGCAACGGTATCGGCGTCATCATGGACATCGTAATGGCTCACTTCGTCAAGGACGGTTTCGGCCTGGTCAAGTTCGACGGAACCTGCCTGTATGAGAGCAGCGATCCTTCCCGCAGTGAAAGCCAGTGGGATACATACTACTTCGACTTTGCCAGGAACGAAGTCATCAGTTTCTTGATGAGCAGTGCCGGATTATGGCTCGACAAGTACCACATGGATGGCTTAAGAGTTGACGCCGTCAGCAATCTCATATATCATAACGGGGATTCAACCAAGGGTGAAAACAGCGGAGCCATCAGCTTCATCAAGCGTTTCAACTATCACCTGCACCAGGAATATCCGACTGCCATGATCATAGCTGAGGACTCAACCAGCTATCCGCGCGTTACGGAAAAAGTGGAATACGGCGGACTCGGTTTTGACTACAAGTGGGACCTGGGTTGGATGAACGATACCCTCAGGTACTATAAAATGGACCCTGAGTATAGAAAATATCATCACAATTTGATAAACTTCTCTATGGCTTATTTCTACTCTGAGAAATTCATCCTGCCATTCTCACATGATGAGGTAGTTCACTCCAAGGGAACGATCATCGACAAGATGTGGGGCAGCTATGAGCAGAAATTCGCCCAGTGCCGTAACCTCATGGTATACATGTATACCCACCCGGGAAAGAAACTTAACTTCATGGGCAATGAAATAGCTTCCTTCAGGGAATTTGACGAGCATAAGGAACTTGACTGGTTCTTACTGCAGTATCCGGCACATGATTCATTCAAGAGAATGATGCGCGATCTTAACAACATCTACAGCAGTGATCCTGCCTTCTGGAAGGATGACTATACCTGGGACGGGTTCAAGTGGATCGACGCAGACAACAATGAACAGAGAGTATACAGTTATGTCAGATACGGCGGCGAATACGTATATGTCACCGTACTCAACATGGCTCCTGTATCATATGAGGAGTTTGAAATCGGAGTGCCGACTTACGGCTTCTATACCGAAATCATGAACTCAGAAAGAGACATTTACAGTGGCTGCAACATGTGTAACTTTACCAAGGTAAGGGCAACCAAGCCTGGCAAGCACGGCATGAAGTATGCCATGAAGATCAGACTGGCTCCGTTTGCGGGAGTCATCCTCAGAGCCAAGCTGAAATAGAAGGGAATATTTATGTTTACAACCAAAGAAGAATTCAAGCGTCAGTTTCAGGACAGATTCGTTCAGACCTATGGACGTTCATACAAGTACGGAGACAGTTCAGAAACTTTCCTTACTCTCGGCGAAATGATCCGTGACCAGGCCAGCGAAAACTGGATGAGCACCAAGGAAACCGTTTCAGGCCGTGGACAGAAGCAGCTTTTCTACTTCTCAATGGAATTTCTGATCGGACGCTTGCTGACAAACAATCTGATGAACATGGGCATCTATGAGATCGTCAGAGACGGCCTGGCAGACCTTGGACTTGACCTCAATGAACTTGAGGAAGTTGAGACTGATGCCGGATTGGGCAACGGCGGTCTGGGCAGACTGGCTGCCTGTTTCCTGGATTCTCTGGCAACACTGGGCTTGCCGGGACACGGCAATACGATCCGTTACGAATACGGACTCTTCAAGCAGAAGATCGAGAACAACAAGCAGGTTGAGGTTCCTGACATCTGGCTGAAGTACGGTAACCCATGGGAAGTCAGAAAGACCAAGCATGCCGTAGACGTCAAATTCTACGGTGACCTGGAAATGAAATGGGAAAATGACGGCAAGATGAGCGTCAGACATATCAACGCTGAAACCATCAGAGCCGTACCTTATGACATGCCGATCGTCGGCCATGGCAACAGAGTCGTAAATACATTGAGACTGTGGAAGCCTGAGGCCAGTGAAGACGGTCCTGTCAACCGCGATTTCATCAGATATCTGAATGAGGTCAATAAGATCTGTCAGAACGTATATCCTGACGACAGCACGGAAAAAGGCCGTGAGTTAAGAGTCAAGCAGGAATATTTCTTCGTGTCTGCGGGTACTCAGACTCTGATCAGAAGCCACATGGATACCTACCACACTCTGGATAATCTCCACGAGAAGGTAGTCATTCAGTTAAATGACACTCACCCGATCATGATCATCGCTGAACTGATGAGGATCATGCTCGATGAATACAAGTATGACTGGGACAAGGCCTGGTACATCGTTACGCACACCGTTGCCTATACCAACCATACGATCATGCAGGAAGCCCTGGAGAAGTGGCCGGAAAGCATGATCATGAAGCTCCTGCCGAGAATTCACATTCTCATCAAGGAAATTGACAGAAGATTCAGAAACGAAGTTCTGGCCAAGACCAATGACTACAATCTGGCTGAAAGAGTCGGAATCATCAAGGACGGTCTGGTACACATGGCCAACATGGGTGTTGCCGCCAGCTTCTCAGTAAACGGCGTTGCCAAGATCCATACCGAGATCCTGAAGAACGACGTAATGAGAGACTTCTATCAGATCTTCCCGGAAAAGTTCAACAACAAGACCAATGGCGTCACTCACAGAAGATGGCTGGCTTATTCCAACCCTCAGCTGCGTGACCTGATCATTGATACGATCGGTGACGACTTCATTGAGAATCCGTTTGAACTTACCAAGCTGTCAGAAGTAGCTACCGACCGCAATGTTCAGGCAAGATTCGCCGAAGTTAAGCTGGCCAGAAAAAAGATCCTGGCAGACTACATCAAGAAGACGATGAACATTGACGTCGATCCTAATTCAATCTTTGACGTACAGGCCAAGAGACTGCATGCCTACAAGAGACAGATGCTTAACTGCATGAACCTGATCTATCTGTATCAGTACATCAAGGATCATCCTGATTTCACGATGGTTCCGCATACATATTTCTTCAGCGCCAAGGCCGCACCGGCATACGTATATGCCAAGAAGGTCATTCAGCTGATCAACGCCATTGCCAACAAGCTCAATAACGATCCGGCAGTCAACAAGTTCATGAAGGTAGTCTTCATACCTAACTACTGCGTTTCAATTGCCGAGATACTGCTGAACGCTGCCGATGTCAGCGAACAGATCTCAACAGCCGGCAAGGAAGCCAGCGGCACCAGCAACATGAAACTGATGATGAACGGTGCCATCACATTAGGCACCCTGGATGGAGCAAACGTCGAGATCAGGGAAAGAGTCGGCGATGATAACATCGTCATCTTCGGCAATACCGTTGAACAGTTAAGAGATCTGCGCTTCAATGGCTACAATGCCATGATGATCTACCATACAAATCCTGTCATCAAGAGGATCATGGATACTCTGATCGACGGTACATGGGATGACAACAGAGATGAGTTCAAGGTCATTTATGACGAGCTGCTGTACGGAAACGATGAATACTTCCACTTCGCAGACTTTGATGCCTATGTAGCTGCTCAGAAGAAGATCGAAGAACTTTACAAGGATCAGTACACATGGAACAAGATGTGTCTGCTTAACATCGCCAGCAGCGGTTACTTCAGCACGGACAGAACCATTACTGAATATAACAGAGAGATCTGGCACTTAACAAAAGTAGAGAACTGATTATATGAACGATTTTGTAGAAGCTTATCTGGATGACTACGACAGAATAGTTGTCGACATTGATAATTCGTTTTGTCATGGCTACAGCCGTGAGTTTTATCTGCTAGACAACGATCTGATCTATCCTCTGGAAATAACCGGCAGTCACAAATCGGGCAGGCATACCGTCTATGAAACCAGTCTCGACAGGGACATCGAGATCGGCAGGGAATATCAGGTTATGGCTGTCAACGGATACAGAACAGTGCTACAGTACCGCTTCATCGTCAAGACGGAACGGTTCAACAGAGAGTTTTTCTATGAGGGCAGCGACCTGGGAAGCAGTCTGCTGGATAAGTATACAAAATTCGCAATATGGGCTCCTACGGCCAGCCAGATCAAGCTGGAAGTGGAGCATCACGGATCAACCAAGACTCTGGACATGCACCGTGAGGAAAAGGGCGTGTTCAGGATCACTATCGAACCGAGGATAATCGGAGCGATGTACAGATACCTGATCAGAGTCAACGGGCAGTGGAACTACTGCACTGATCCATATGGCAAGGCATCAACAGCCAACAGTGAGAAGAGCGTAGTCGTTGACGTTGATGACTACCGGGCAGACCGTCACGATCTGCCAGCGCTGGAGAAATACAGCGATGCCATAATCTATGAAACCAGCGTCAGGGACTTTACCGCTGAAGGCACCTTTGAGGCCATGAGCGAAAACCTTGACTATGTAAGAGATCTGGGAATCACGCACCTGCAGCTGATGCCGGTAAATGACTTCGGCAGCGTCAATGAACTGCATCCGGAAAAGTACTACAACTGGGGTTACGACCCGGTTCAGTATCAGTGTCTGGAAGGCAGCTATTCCTCAAACGTATTCAGCGGGATCCAGGTACTGAAGGATTTCCGCAATCTGGTCAATAAGATCCATGAAAACGGTCTGAGAGTAAACCTGGATGTGGTATTCAATCACGTTTATCTGATGAGAAAGCACAGCTTTGAACTGAGCGTTCCGTATTACTTCTTCAGATACTACGATAACGGCAGGCTGTCGGATGGTTCCTATTGCGGCAACGACGTAGACAGCGCGCAGCCGATGACAAGAAGATACATCATCGATACCCTGAAGTATTACGCAGATCAGTTCTGCGTTGACGGTTTCAGATTTGACTTGATGGGCTTATTGGACATTGAGACGATCAGACAGGCTGTCAGGGAACTGAAGAAGATCAATAAGAGCATGATGATCTATGGCGAAGGCTGGAACATGCAGACGGCATTGGCTGAAGAAGACAGATGCTGCAAGGAAAATCATGAGAAGATAGACAATGTCGCCTTCTTCAATGACATCTTCCGCGACAACATCAAGGGGAGTACCTTTGAGGCAGGAAACCTGGGCTACGGCACGGGTGATACCGGCAAGATCTATGTTGCCGAGGAGGTCATGCAGGGATTACTGTTCGGCAGTAATGACAATACGGTCAATTACGTTGAATGTCATGACGACATGACTTCATTTGACAAACTGAGGAAATGCTGCCCGAAGGAAGAACTCATCAGCCGTCAGAAACTGTTGCTGGGATTCGTACTGACATCCCAGGGCATACCATTTGTTCACAGCGGTCAGGAATACTGCCGCAGCAAGCAGGGGTATCAGAACAGTTACAATCTGCCTGATGAGATAAACAAGCTGAGACCTGAGGACAAGGTTACCTACCGTGAGGTCATTGACTTTACCAGGGAACTGATCAGGATCAGAAAGGAGTATCAGCTTTCCAAAAAGGCTGAGCAGATAAGGAAAGAAGTGTCATTTGAAGAGTATCAGGACTGCCTGGTCTATAATCTGAAGAACTGCGCAGGAAGAGATCTGAAGATCATCTTCAATCCGACGGAAGAAGAAGTAGAATATGACTATAGCGGATACCGCATGGTATTCGGTGACGGGCTGAAACCTGTCAGCATGGTCATACTGGAAAGAGAATAATATGATAAACAAGAGCTGGGATGAATTCCTTAACCGTGAATTTGAGCAGGATTATTTCAGGAAACTGTCTGCCTTTCTTAAGCAGGAGTATGCTGAAAAGACGATATATCCGCCAAAGCAGGAAGTCTTCTCGGCTTTTTATTATACCGATCTGGACAAGGTCAAGGTCGTAATACTGGGCCAGGATCCCTATCATGAACCGAATCAGGCCTGCGGCATGTGCTTTGCGGTAAAACCGGGAAACCCGCTGCCGCCTTCATTGGTAAACATCTATCGGGAAATACATAATGATCTGGGACTTGAAATGACTGCCAACGGCTATCTGGTCAAGTGGGCAACCCAGGGCGTACTGCTCATAAACACGGTGCTGACCGTGGAAAGAGGCAAGGCCAACTCTCACAAGGGCAGAGGCTGGGAGGAATTCACGGATCATGTCATTCAGTTACTGAACCGGCAGGATCAGCCGATCGTCTTTCTGTTATGGGGAAACAATGCCCGTGCCAAGATGAGTCTGCTGAATAATCCCAGACATCTGGTACTGACCGCCGCTCATCCCTCACCGCTAAGTGCCTATAACGGTTTCTTCGGATGCAGGCATTTTTCCAGAACCAACGAGTTTCTCGAAAAAAACGGCGTTAAACCAATAGATTGGAAAATGTAAGGGCATACATATGTCCGCATTGATGTTATAATTTATTTAGAACCTAATAAAAAACAATTAGAAAAGTGACATCTTAGGAGGGAGTGGTTTTTCTTGAAAACGGAGATGTTAGCTATGATCTTAGCTGGCGGACGTGGAACCAGATTACTGGACCTGACCAGTAAGGTTGCAAAACCAGCTGTTTATTATGGAGGAAAGTACAGAATCATTGACTTCCCGTTAAGCAACTGTGCCAACAGCAACATTGGCGTAGTCGGTGTGCTGACTCAGTATGAGAGCGTTCTTCTGAATGCCTATACTGCTCAGGGCTCAAGATGGGGAATCGACGGCAGAGATAACGGCGTATTCGTACTGCCGCCAAGAGAAAAGAATGAAGGATTCGGCAAGTACAGAGGCACGGCAGATGCCATCTATCAGAACATCGACTTCATGGACATGTATGATCCTGAATACGTTCTGATCCTTTCCGGTGACCACATCTACAAGATGAACTACGACAAGATGCTTGATTTCCACAAGCAGCAGAATGCAGACGTCACCATTGCCGGTCTGGAGGTAACATGGGAAGAAGCCAAGAGATTTGGCATCATGAATACCAATGAAAAGGATGAGATCGTTGAATTCGAAGAAAAACCTGCTCATCCTAAGAACAATCTGGCCAGCATGGGCATCTACATCTTCAGCTACAAGGCCTTAAGAAAGGCCCTGATCGCAGATGCACCGGATGATAAATCAGACCATGACTTCGGCAAGAACATCATTCCAACCTTCTTAAACGAAGGCAAGAAGATCGTTGCCTACAGATTCAAGGGTTACTGGAAAGACGTAGGAACCATCGATTCATTATGGCAGGCCAACATGGATCTGCTTGATGAGAACGATCTGCTCAACATGGAAGACGATTCATGGAAGATCTATACCGAAGATGTTCCGACGACACCTCAGTTCATCGGCAAGAAGGCCAGGATCAAGAGAGCCTACATCAATCAGGGCTGTGTCGTTAACGGAACCATTGAGAATTCAGTACTGTTCAGAGACTGCCGCATTCACAAGAACGCCAAGGTAATTGACTCCGTTCTGATGCCGGAAGTCGTTGTTGAGGAAGGTGCAGTGGTAAGAAACTGCATCGTAGCAGAAGGACTGGTCATCCCAGCCGGAGCTTCAATCGGCAACAAGGACAAAATTGAGCTGATTTCAAAGAAAGCGCAGGTGAAGTAGCATGATCAACGCCATCGGTATTGTAAATTTTGAAGACAACAGTGTCAGCATCAAGGGAATGGACCAGTTCAGGACTCTGGCCGCCATGTCCTTTTTGGGCAGATACAGAATCATAGACTTCGTATTAAGCAACATGGTCAACTCTGAAATTGACCACATCAACGTCATGGTAAAGGAAAAACCACGTTCTCTGATCGACCATCTGGGAGACGGCAGCCTTTACAACATCAATTCAAAGCGCGGATTCCTGAGAATTCTGTTCCCGGATGATCCGGCTCTGAATGAGACATATTTCCATGACGTATATCTGATGAACCAGTATCTCCATGAGATTCAGGATACTCAGAGCAAGTACGTTGTCATTTCTCCAAGCTACATGATCATGAGGATCAATTACCAGGATGTCATCAAGGCTCACGAAGAGAGCGGTGCTGACATTACCTGCGTATACAAGAGCGTAACCAATGCCAACAAGAAGTTCACCGGCTGTAAGACAGCCGTTATCAAGGACGGCATCATTACCGACATTCAGAGAAACAAGGGAACCAAGAAGAATGCGGATATCCTGACCGAGACCTATGTCATGGACAGAGAACTGTTCATTGACCTGATTGAAAAGGCACCTCTGATCAGCCCGCTGTACAACCTGGTAGACGTAATTACCTCCGTATTGAGCAGCCTGAAGGTATGCGCATACGAGTATAAGGGATTCCTGGTATGCATCAATTCTCTGGAAGAATACTATGAAGCAAACATGGAAATGATCGACTATGACAAGGCACAGGAACTGTTTGCCGACAACTGGCCGGTCTACACCAAGACAAACGATTCACACCCGGCATTCTATTCCAAGAATGCTCATGCTAAGCACTGTCTGATTGCCAACGGCTGCGTCATCAGCGGTGAACTGGAAAACTGCATTCTGGGCCGTGGCGTAACCATCGGCAAGGGCGCCGTAGTAAAGAATTCAGTATTACTGCCTGACTGCTACATCGCTCCAATGGCTCACATTGAAAATGCCGTAATAGACAAGCATGCCAGAGTAGAACGCAAGCTTGAGATCATCGGAACAGAGGACAGACTGGCATACGTTAAGAGAAGAGACAGGGTATAAAGATGAGCAAGGTACTATTTGTTTCAGGAGAAGGCCTGCCCTATTGCAAGAGCGGCGGCCTGGCTGACGTAATCGGTTCATTACCGCAGTCCCTGTGCAAACAGGGTGAGGAAGCCGCAGTAGTACTGCCAATGTACAAGACGGTCATCGAAAAGTTCCCGAAGCTCAAGAAACTGACAACCTACCATGTTCAGTCCGGTCTCATCAGCAAGGATGCTGATCTGTACTATGACAAGCAGGGAGACGTTGAATACTATTTCATCAGACAGGATGACTATTTCTACCGTGACGGTCTGTATGGCTTCCATGATGACGGCGAAAGATTCGCCTTCTTCTGCAAGGCCGTGCTGGACATGTTACCGCACATCAAGTTTAAGCCGGACATCATTCATTCCAATGACTGGCATACCGGCATGATCCCGATCATGTGCAAGCAGGAATACAGCGATGAGGCATATCACAGGATCAAGCACGTATACACGATCCATAACCTGCTGTTCCAGGGCAACTTCCCGAAGGAACTGTTAAGGTGTTTCAATCTTTCCGATCAGTATTACAAGAACGGCGATATCAAGTTTGATGACGGCATCAGCTTCATGAAGGCCGGCATCATCTATGCCGATGAGGTTACCACTGTTTCCGAGCAGTATGCCAGAGAGATCGTCACCAGCGAATACGGCGAGAGAATGGAAAGAGTTCTTGCCGAAAAGGGTGACCGCCTGAAGGGCATTGTCAACGGCATTGACGTTGAAAACTGGAACCCGGCAACTGACAAGGCTCTGTATAAGAACTATACCGAGAACGACATCAGAGGCAAGAAGGCATGTAAGAGATCATTACAGTATCAGCTGGGCTTAAGAGTAGCCGATGACGTAATGCTCATTGGCATCGTATCAAGACTTACCTGGCAGAAGGGAATGTTACTGTTACTGGAAAAGCTGGGACAGATCATGAATCAGGACGTTCAGCTGGTCATCCTGGGTACAGGCGACAACTACATTGAAAACGAACTGAAGAAGATCGAAAGCACGTATCCTCACAGAGCCGTATTCTACTGCGGTTACAATGAGGAACTGTCTCACAGAGTATATGCAGGATGCGACCTGTTCTTAATGCCGTCATTATTTGAACCGTGTGGAATCAGCCAGCTCATTTCCATGAGATACGGCACGATCCCGCTGGTAAGAGAGACAGGCGGCCTGAAGGATACTGTTACTCCATACAATCAGTATGAGGAAACAGGTAACGGCTTCTCATTCAGATATTTCAGCGGCGATGAAATGATGTACATCATTGCCTATGCAATCCATGTCTATTATGAAGACAAGACAGCATGGCGCAAGCTGATCAGACACGCCATGAATACTGACGTAAGCTGGGACTTATCCGCAACGAAATACAAGGAGATCTACAATTCGTTATAGAAAAAAAGAGGTATCACACATGAACCTCTTTTAATATGACAGGTCAGTCGGGAATTCTTCGCCCGGCGGCATTACCGCATCGTAGTCAGGAATGTAGAACTTCTGACGGTTACTCCAGT
>ONPK01000012.1 GCA_900319675.1 uncultured Bacillota bacterium | reverse complement strand
AGTCGTTGGAGGTCTGTTATGAACTGGGGCAATCTGATCGTCATCGCTGTCATAGCGATACTGGTAATGCTTGCCTTGAGAACCATCCGCAAGGATAAGACAAGCTGTAATAACATCTGCAGCGGCTGTGCGTTTGGTGCAACCTGCACAAGAAAACAGAATAACTGAATGAAAAACAGTGTTTATCTCAAACACTGTTTTTGTCTTCATAACTGTCTGTACAGATCCTTCGGCTTTATGCCGTTTTTTCTTGCCAGATTATTCCAGTTGCGGTTGGCAATGAGTATGTATAGCCTGCGCGGGAACATGAATGGTTCTACGAAAATGTCATTTACTGAAGTACGGTTATTAATGGCTACAGCCAACTTGTCCAGTCCGTCTGCTGTGTGTTTTCCCGGTCCCTTTGCCAGCGGGATGCTCCGGGCTAAGGCTCCCAACAGTTCCCCGGCACTTGCCCCAAGCCCGCCACAGTATTCAAAATTCATCCTAGCACACCATTTCTTGACGGCACTGAACAGATTAATCAGCTGACTGCTTTCATATAAGCCCATGTTTGCCAGAATGTATACTTTCTTCTTGCATCCCTGATATTCAGCCTCACATTTCTGCATGAATCTGATCAGCTGAGAGGGGAGTCCGTCAACATACAGCGGCATGCACAGGATGAGCGTTTCAGCGTCCTGAAGCATGGTCATCAGTTCATTCGTCCTGTTCATGTACTTTGGCAATGCAACGGTTTCACATTCGCCGTTAAGTCTCTTTGTCAGTTCTCTTGCCAGCATGGCAGAATTGCCGTTTGACCAGCGCAGGCTGGCGTTTAGTATTACTGTCTTCCCGTTAGCTGCTGAATCTGAAACTGTTTTGCCTGAAGCAGGTTCCTCACACTCGCGGAAAATGACTTCTTCAACGTGAGTTCTCATGTTGGCACAGACAGCAGTAACGTATCTTTCGGCACATTTCCTGTCGTCCTCACTGAGATCATGACCGTAGAAAATAAATGTTACGGGCTTATCCTCATCATAGCGCTTCTGATGATGTGACTCATTGTTTACTATCTCAAACTGCGGCAGAACGTAGCCCAGGCAGCGATCCAGAACATTCTTCACGAAACCGGAAAAGCCTCCGTAAGTGTAATGGCTTATGAAGGTCACTTTTTCGGCATGATGAATCAGATAGCCCATGTTATCATAGCCGTCCTTTATTATGCACTGACCGGGAGTCTTATGCCAGCAGCTGAAGCAGCCCGTGCAGGGCTTGATGGTGCCGTTATCGCAAATGACGGTCCAGCCGTCATAGTCAGCGCTGATCTTTTCCCACTGATCATGGTTCAGATCATGTATGACCAGATTCATGTGATCATTCCTTTCATTATTGGTGTTTTGCTTATGAAAGTATTATAACAGATGCATATTGAGAGGGCTTTTTCGGTGCCCGTAACGTGGCGAGATTCAGCGTTTCAAATCATGAAATAGGGAGGCAAAAAGAATGGGAAATATTGAGCGAAAAATGAATTTAGTCTATAATGTTAGATGGAATACAAGGGAGGCATAACTAATGACAAAACAATTCATGTCCATGGATGGTAATACAGCCGCCGCTCATGTCGCTTATGCGTTTACAGAAGTAGCAGCTATATACCCTATTACCCCAAGTTCAACAATGGCAGAAGTGGTTGACCAGTGGGCAACTCAGGGACGTAAGAACATCTTTGGCAGTACAGTAAAGGTTGCTGAAATGCAGTCAGAAGCCGGTGCAGCTGGTGCCGTTCACGGTACTTTGCAGGCTGGTGCATTAGCTACGACATTTACTGCTTCACAGGGATTATTATTAATGATTCCTAACATCTACAAGCTGGCTGGCGAATTGTTACCAGGCGTAATCCACGTTGCAGCCAGATCCTTAGCAAGCCGTTCTTTAAGTATTTTCGGTGATCATCAGGACGTATATGCATGCCGTCAGACCGGTATCTGCATGTTAGCTTCTAACTCAGTTCAGGAAGCTATGGACTTAGCCGGTGTAGCTCACTTATCAGCTATCAAGGGTTCAGTTCCGTTCATTCATTTCTTCGATGGTTTCAGAACATCTCATGAAATCCAGAAGGTCGAAGTAATGGATTATGATTATCTGAAGGGACTTTTAGACCAGGATGCTCTGGAAAACTTCCGTAAGAAATCAATGAATCCTCATGGCAACCCAGTTACCAGAGGCGGTGCAGAAAACGACGATATCACATTCCAGGGCAGAGAAGCTCAGAATACTCATTACGCTGCTGTTCCTGATATCGTTAATGACTACATGGCAGAAATCAGCAAGCACACTGGCAGAGAATACAAGCCATTCGTATACTATGGCGCACCAGATGCTGACAGAGTCATCGTAGCCATGGGTTCTGTAAATGAAACGATCGAAGAAGTAGTTGATGCTCTGAACGCTTCAGGACAGAAGGTTGGTGTCATTAAGGTACACTTATACCGTCCGTTCTCAGCCAAGTACTTCCTGAACGTCTTACCAAAGACAGTCAAGAAGATCGCTGTATTAGACAGAACAAAGGAAATGGGCACACGTGAACCATTATTCCTCGATGTAATGAACGTATTAAGAAATCATGATATCAAGCTGATCGGCGGCCGTTACGGTATCTCAAGCAAGAATACTCAGCCTAACCAGATCAAGGCAGTCTATGATGAATTATGCAAGGAAGATCCAAAGGAAGAATTCACACTGGGTATCGTTGATGACGTTACACATCTGTCACTGACACCTGATCCAAACTTCACAGTACCAAGTGACTACACTTCATGTCTGTTCTGGGGCTTAGGCTCAGACGGTACAGTAAGTGCCAACAAGTCTTCTGTTAAGATCATTGGTGATAACACTGACTTATATGCTCAGGCATATTTCCAGTATGACTCACGTAAGGCTGGCGGTGTTACAAGAAGCCACCTGCGTTTCGGTCCTACACCAATCCGTTCAACATACTATGTTACGAACATCGACTTCGTATCATGCTCACTCGATTCATATACTCAGAAGTATGACCTGATCGCTGACCTGAAGGAAGGCGGCACATTCTTACTGAATACGACACTTGAAGGCGAAGCTCTGGAAGAGTATCTGCCAAACAGAATCAAGTATCAGTTAGCTAAGAAGCATGCCAAGTTCTATACGATCAACGCTACAGACATTGCTCAGAGAATCGGCATGGGCCGTCATACAAATACGATCCTGCAGTCTTCATTCTTCGCTCTGAATCCACAGATCCTGCCATATGAGACAGCATTAGGATTAATGAAGGCAGCTGCCAAGAAGTCATATGGACGTAAGGGTGACGACGTAGTCAACATGAACTACAAGGCAATCGACTCAGGTAACGAAGGATTAGTAGAAGTACCAGTTAAGCCAGAATGGGCTGAACTCGATCCACACTTCGAATTACCAAAGACAGGCGATGCTTACATGGATGAATATGCCAACCAGATCGGTAACCTGTACGGCTATGAAATGCCAGTATCAGCATTCACAAAGCATGGGGTATTAGACGGTTCAATGAGAAACAACGTTTCATACAACGAGCATCGTAACATCGCTGCATTCGTTCCGAAGTGGAATCCTGAGAACTGTATCCAGTGCGGCTTCTGTTCATTCGTATGTCCGCATGCAACAATCAGACAGTTCTTACTGACTGATGAAGAAATTGCCAACGCTCCACAGGAATTCGAGACAATCAAGGCTATGGGCAAGGGTGTTGAAAACCTGAAGTTCAGAATCCAGGTATCTCCGGACAACTGCGTAGGCTGTGGCTTATGTGCTAAGGAATGCCCGGGCAAGGGCGGTAACAAGGCATTGACAATGGTTGATGTCAAGGAACAGCTGCCACAGGCTCCATTAGCAGACTACTTATACAAGGAAACAGAGTACAAGAGCCAGTACTTCTCAACAGATACACCTAAGGGATCACAGTTCCTGAAGCCGTATTTCGAAGTATCAGGTTCATGCCCAGGCTGCGGCGAGGCTCCATACTACAAGTTAGTTTCACAGTTATTCGGACCTGACATGTTAGTAGCCAACGCAACAGGCTGTTCATCAATCTACAGCGGTTCAACACCATCTACTCCATTCGTTAAGGATGAAGACGGCAACGGTGTTGCATGGGCTAACTCATTATTCGAAGACAATGCTGAATTCGGTTACGGCATGGCTCTGGCTAGAAGCTACAAGAGAGCTTCAATGCTGAAGATCATGGAAGACGAACTCGAAAACGTTGAACCAGAATTAAAGGCATTATTCGAAGAATATCTGTCAATCAACGGCAACCGTGCTGAAGAGAAGCGTTTACAGCCAGAATTAGTCAAGGCATTAGAAGCCAGCGCTAATGAAAACGTCAAGCCTCTGTTAAAGGATGCAAGAGATCTGGTAAGCGCATCAGTATGGATCGTCGGTGGTGACGGCTGGTCATATGATATCGGTTACGGTGGATTAGACCATGTAATGGCTAACAACCTGAACGTTAACGTTCTGGTATTAGACACAGAAGTATACTCTAACACAGGCGGACAGTCTTCTAAGAGCTCACAAGCTGCTTCAATCGCTCAGTTCGCAGCTGGCGGTAAGGCAGTAGCTAAGAAGGACTTAGGCCAGATCGTCATGAGCTATGGCCACGTATACGTAGCAAGCATCTGCATGGGCGCTGACAGAGTAAAGGCTATCAAGGCTCTTAAGGAAGCAGAAAGCTACAATGGACCATCACTGATCATTGCATACTGCCCATGTGAACTGCACGGTATCAAGGGCGGTCTGTCAAAGCAGCAGCAGGTTCAGAAGGAAGCTGTACAGTGCGGCTATGTTGCATTGTACCGTTACGATCCGAGAAACGAAAAGCCATTGACAATCGACTTCATGAAGCCAGACTTCGACAAGTTCAGAGACTTCTTAATGGACGAAGCAAGATACAACAACCTTGTTAAGGTAAATCCGGATAAGGCTGAAGAACTGTACGAAAAGGCTAAGAGCGATGCTCAGAGACGTTTCAACAATCTGTTAAAGAAATACGAAGCTCAGTAAGCATTAGTTATGTATTGAAAAACCGGATGGAGAGATCCATCCGGTTTTGTTTTTTATATAATGATTACCTGTTTTCTTCCTGATACTGTCTGACGATTTCCTGATAGCGGTCAAAGTTATCCGGTGTGTTGTTTATAAGCAGGTCAGGATTCTTTTCTCTTATCTTATCAATGATCTCGTCATAGCCGTCCTTGTTTCTGCGGGCAATCGAGATGTATTTTCCCTGAATCAGGAAAGCTGCCAGGAAGTGTTCCAGACCCTGGTCTATCGGTGAGACCATGGCAATGTCGCTGGTTCTGATCACCGTGACGGTCTTGCGGTTGAACAGATAGTTTTCCGTAAAGGTCGGGTCACTGTAGGTAAGAGGGGAATTGCCGAGCTCTTCAGCTACTTCATCAATGTCGTAATTGTCGGCGACGAACTTCATTATCTGACTGACCTTGGCGGCATGCGTCATCATAAGTGAAAGACAGAACATGAAGGCACCGAATCCCAGCATCATGGCGTAAGCTGCCAGAGATCTCAGGGTTTCATTGTATGTGTCAACGACCAGATATGTGCTTCCGAAGGTACGGTAATAGGTTTCGGCATCAAAGTTGTAGAATTCCATTACTTCTTCTACGAAGGCATCAGATGGTGTGACGATGGAGCCCCATAATCTGTAGGGAACCGGATCAAGGTTGTCTTCGTAATAGTATTCAGCCTGCCTGGCCATCTTGCGGTAGGTATTGTCGTCGATAAGTACCATGTAATAGTACCAGTCATCGGCTTCAATGCCTTCATCTATTACGGCGTGGAATGTCCTTCCGTCTCTTTCCTTTATTCCTTCATCTATACCGGTAACGTCCAGATATGCCTTATCACCGGCATTCAGATCAACACCGTTGTAGCAGACATATTCCGCCTGCCTGTTCTTTGGTACATAGTTGGTGAAGCCATTCGCAAGTACCATGATGGAAGATATGACCAGCACAACGGCTGCCAGCATGATGATCATGTACTCCCTGGGTGACTTGAAATACCTTCTGATGAGTTTCCTGCTTTCCTTCATGGTTTGCCCTCTTAAAAAATGGCGGAGGATATGAGATTCGAACTCATGCGAGCCTTTCAACTCCTAACGGTTTTCGAAACCGGCCCCTTGAACCGCTTGGGTAATCCTCCATGCCATGCTTATATATTATATGGTAAATATAATAAGGACGGCAAGCAATGAAAACAAATGAAAAAGATGAAAAATTAATTCTGAAAAATTTTCATAAAACAGGTAAAAATTTGTGTAAAAATATGGGAACATAGCTGTGAAAATTGTTGACATATTCTCATAAAAAGTTAAAATAAGTGTATTAGTATCTTAAGGTACTATGCATTTTTTCAATGAAGGGAGAAAAAAATGAAGAAGTTATTAACAATCTTACTCGCTCTTGCTATGTGCTTCAGCTTTGCTGCATGTGGTAAGAAGGAAGTTACTGTTGATGAGTTCCGTCAGTTCAATGCTGAAACATATGGTTCTGATTGTACAACATTGTATAATAACGCTTTAAGCGATTTCTACAAGATCTACTCAGAAGCCAGAGCAAACAATACTGACATGGCAAAGAGATATGCTGACATGGCTATAGCTGAAGCTAAGTTAATGGAAGCTGCTGTTATGATGCCTCTTTACACTCGTGGCGGTAACTATGCTATCTCAAGAATTGCTCCTTACACAGTTGGTTCTGCATTATGGGGAACAGATGCTGACAGAAACGACACATTAGTTGTTGTTACTGATTTCATCACCAAGGAAGACAGAGCAGAAATGAGAGAAAAGTACAATGAATTAAAGGGTACTGGCACTTATATGCAGTGGGCTAAGGAATTCTTAACAAGCAAAGGCTATACAATTAAGGATTCTTATACTACTACATACGGCGGCGAAGGTCAGACAATGGATGCATTAGCTACATCAAAGCAGGCTGATACAGACTTAGTAGTTGACACATACGCCGGCTTATTAAGATACGACTGTGAAGGTATCCAGCAGCCTGAATTAGCAACTGGTTATACAGTTTCTGAAGATGGCAAGACATACACATTCACAATCCGTGACGGTGCTGTATGGACAGACTCACAGGGCAGAGAAATCGCTCCTGTTACAGCTGATGACTTCGTTGCTGGCTTCCAGCACATGTTAGACGCTCAGGGCGGTCTGGAATGGTTAGTTGAAGGCGTCATCGTTGGTGCTAGCGATTATATCAATGGCGACTATGACTTCTCAAAGGTTGGCGTAAAGGCTACAGATGAGCATACTCTGGTTTACACATTAGAAGATGCTACACCATACTTCCCATCAATGCTTTCATACAATATCTTCGTTCCAATGAACAGAGCATTCTATGAATCATTAGGCGGCAAGTTCGGTGCTGATTACACAGCTGATACACAGTATGGTACATCACCATCAACAATCGCATACTGCGGACCATTCTTAATCACAAGCCAGACAGAAAACAACTCAATCGTTTACCAGTTGAATCCAAAGTACTGGAATGCTGAAAACGTTAACGTTAAGACATTCACAAGACTGTACAACGATGGTTCAGATGTTACAAAGGCTTACAATGATGCTAAGGCTGGCGTTATCGATGGCGTAGGCTTAACAACAAATACAACAGTATTAGCTAAGCAGGATGGCTTATTTGACAAGTATGCTTCAGTTGCTTTAACAGAAGCTACAACATTCATGTCATTCTACAACCTCAACCGTTTAGGTTTCCAGAACTTCAACGATGGTTCAGTAGTTTCACCACAGACAGCTAACGATGCTAACAGAACATACAACGCTATGCAGAACGTTCACTTCCGTAGAGCATTATCATTCGCATACGATAGAGCTTCATCAATGGCTCAGAGAGTTGGCGAAGAATTAAAGCTGAACGCATTAAGAAACTCTTATACACCATACAACTTCGTATCATTACCAGAAGAGACAACAGTCAAGATCAATGGTAAGGACGTTACATACCCAGCTGGCACATTCTACGGTCAGATTATGCAGGATCAGATCGATGCTGATGGCGTCAAGATCACTGTTTACGATCCAGAACAGCCAAACGGTGGTGACGGTTTCGATGGCTGGTACAACCCAGAGAACGCTAAGGCTGAATTAGACGAAGCTGTTAAGGAATTAAAGAAGCTTGGATTCACAGTTGATGCAGAACACCCAATTTACATTGACTTACCATACTATGCTTCAAGCGAAGTTTATACAAACATGGCTAACTCATACAAGCAGTCAGTTGAAGCTGCATTAGGCGGATTAGTAATCATGAACCTCTGCGCTTGCGAAACAACAGATCAGTGGTACGGTGCTGGTTACGACACAACCTATGGATATGAAGCTAACTATGATATCTATGACTTAAGCGGATGGGGCCCAGACTATGGTGATCCATCAACATACCTCGATACAATGTTACCAGAAGGTGCTGGTTACATGATCAAGTGTATCGGAATGTGGTAAAATAGTTTTACTGTAAATCCTTTTAGTTAAAATTTAATTATAGGAGAGTAATTTATTTTACTCTCCTATATATTTCTGTTCAGGAAGGTGTTGTTATGACAAAATATCTGATTAAAAGACTTCTCCATGGTTTATTGTCAGTAGTAGCTGTTGTCGGACTGGTTATGATGCTCATTTATTCTTTAATGAACCGTAACCTGATTTTCGTGAATGACCCTCAGTATACAAAACTGAGCAACAACGTAAAGACAGTCTACATGCATCAGCAGTGGGAAGCGTATGGTTACATTGATTATGAGAACTATACTGACTTCATTTCTCAGCTACACTTGCAGGGCGAAATGTCTGACAGTGAATATGAATCTGCCAAGATCTTAGGCAGAGACGCAACCAAGGATAACAAGGTCACACAGAAGTACGTAAAGATGTTCACTGAACATTATGAAGACCTTGGTTGGAAAGTTACCAGACTTAACGCCATTTCATATGGCGGAAACCGTATAGCCGCAGGCGGTGACTCAAAACTGCTGGCAAGCAGAGACATTCCTATTTTCAAGCGCATGTGGGAATACTTCTCTAAGATCATCAAAATTGAAGATGTTAATTATGCCAAGAACATTGTTGGGGACAGAGGACTGACATTTACTCTCCATGATCCTGTATATGAAGGCAGTTTTTCACCTGCAATCATCGGCAATGGCACTGAGCATAAGTATTTATTATATTTCGATTCGCAATTCCCTTATATTCATCAGAATATAATTAAGATAAAACTCGGCACATCCTACTCCGTAAAGAAGGGCATAGACGTCTGGGATAACATTACGACCAGACAGGGTTCTTATGTCATGAGAACTGTCAAGTTCCCGACGGGCTTAGTTGAACAGAGTGCCGACGATCTGCATACAGCCAGATACATTGAAGGTTCAAGAGACGCTCTCGCCATGAACAGAGACCGTTTCGTTGACGATTATACAAACGTTGATACCTATAAGAACAGCATGTCCAGAATAGGTTTCTCATTTGTCATCGGTATCATTTCCGTTCTCATTGCCTATGTCATCGGCATTCCTGTTGGTGTCGTCATGGCCAGAAAGAAGGATAAGCTGGTTGATAAGATCGGTACGATTTATGTAATTTTCATCATTGCCGTACCGTCACTGGCTTACATCTTCCTGTTCAAGGCAATAGGTGGAAAGCTGGGCTTACCGACAACGTTCATTACCGAACGTCTTACAACTTCAATGTACATTCTGCCAATCATCTCTCTGTCATTACCGTCAATTGCCGGTTTGATGAGATGGCTGAGACGTTTCATGATCGACCAGATGAACTCAGACTATGTCAAGTTCGCCAGAAGCGGCGGCTTAACCGAGAGCGAGATCTTCTCAAAGCACATTCTGAAGAACGCTGCTATCCCGATCATTCACGGTATTCCTGGCAGTATCTTAGGCTCAATGACTGGTGCCATCATCACTGAACGTGTATACGTAGTACCTGGTGCTGGTAACCTGTTAACAACAGCCATTAACAATTACGACAATGGTGTCATCGTAGGTGTTACACTGTTCTATGCCATGTTATCCATCATTTCAATCATCCTGGGTGACATCTTAATGGCAGCAGTAGACCCGCGTATTTCATACACCACAAAGAGCAGATAGGAGGAAGGAAAATGAATAATGATAAGATCAATGAAACTGGTTTATCAAAAGAAGAATTATTCTCCTTCGTAGACCACGATGAGCTCGAATCAGAAAAGATCACTGCTCCGCGTTACTCCTACTGGCAGTCAGTATTCCGCGTATTCTTCAGAAAGAAGATCAACATCGTCATTCTGACACTGCTGTTCATCATTATCATGTTTGCGTACATCTATCCGCTGGTTTACCATTACGATCCGTTCGCAAACCTGAACAGACCGGAAATGAAGCACCTTAATCCTTCAAAGGCCATGAAGGTAATGGGTCTCAGCATCCATTCAATTCTCGGTACCGGTGCATCTGGACAGTCAACATTTGACGCGATCTGGAACGGCTCAAAGATTTCAATCTCACTGGCCTTCGTATGTGCAGCCATCAACATGACCATTGGCGTTCTGTTAGGTGCCGTATGGGGATTCTCAAAGAGATTCGATATCTTCATGACTGAGGTATACAACATTCTGGGTAACGTTCCATACGTACTGTTCATTTCCGTAATGGTTATGTTATTCAGTGCCAGCTTCTGGACAATGGTATTCGCTCTGACGGTTACCGGCTGGCTGGGTATCGCATATTTCATACGTACTCAGGTAGTCATCATCCGTGACAGAGAGTATAACCTTGCCAGCAAGTGCCTCGGTACTTCAACAGTCAAGATTGCAATGAAGAACATCCTGCCGTTCATGACATCAGTAATCGTTACATTACTGGCATCAGAAATTCCTTCATACATTTCATATGAAGTATTCCTGTCATACATCGGCATGGGTCTTTCCGATATGTCATTAGGTAAGCTGATCTATTCAGCTGAAAGTTCAATGGTTACCCCGGGATGGGAATTTGAATTCTGGAGCCCGGTTGCCATTTCATCAATTATTACAGTCGTACTGTATGTTGTCGGTCAGAACTTAGGTGACGCATCTGACCCGAGAACACACATGTAGGAGGTAACAGTATATGGATGAAAAGAAAGTACTGTTATCCATCAAGGATCTGGAAGTTCAGTTCCATGTCCGTGGCAGAATTCTTACTGCCATCCGCGGCATCTCACTGGACATCTATGAAAACGAATCAATCGCCATCGTAGGTGAGTCAGGTTCCGGTAAGTCAGTATTTACCAAGACATTCGCCGGCATGCTTGATTCAAACGGTTTCATATCAAAGGGCAGCATCATTCTTAATGATGATACTCTGGCTGATACAGTTGTTGACTACAGCGATAAGTCAAGAAAGGTCGTTGCCAATGCCTTAACAAAGCTCAATGAGTATTCAAAGCTTGAACTAGGCGCAGCTACCTATAAGGAAATGAGAGAACTGGAAGCTGAACTCGAAAAGAAGAGCGGCTTACCGGAAGAAGTACAGGCAGAATTCGAAGCAAAGATGAATGATGCCACTCATGACATTACCGAGTTACAGAACTACAGGCAGACTCTGGCTGACAAGGAAGAGATCAAAAAGACAAACGAAAAGATCAAAGCCCTGGAAGCAGATCTGAAGAAAATGTCAGAAGACCTCAAGGCAAAGACAAAGGCAGCAGCTGACGCCGTAAAGAACGACAGCGCCTACATGTCAGCCTATAACAGGAAGATGGAAGATCTGAAGAACAGATACGCTTCAGAGACAAAGGGTGAGATCTCTGCTGAAACAAAGGCAAGAAATGAGATCATTGCCAAGGAGATCCATCTTTCAAGCGGACGTTTCAATTTCAGACAGAGAACCAAGGCTGTCAACGGCTTACTGAAATCACTGAAGCAGGCCATGACTGAGGGACGTGATCTTAATGATGAGGAAGTAAGAAACGAAGTATTTGACGAAGTTACTTTCCGTGTTAAGTATCTTGATGAAAATGAACAGCAGTTACATGGCACATGTATCCTGAACCTGGCCAAGTTCTCAAGTGAGAAGGACTGGACACAGGTCAGAGGCAGAAGAATTGCCACGGTATTCCAGGACCCGATGACATCACTGAACCCGATCATTACCATCGGCAAGCAGATCTCATCAATCATCATCAAGCATCAGAAGTGTTCTGAACTTGAAGCCAGAAGAAAAGCCATCGAGTTAATGAACAAGGTCGGCATTCCAAAGGCTGAGGAAAGATTTGATGACTATCCGTTCCAGTATTCAGGCGGCATGAGACAGAGAATCGTCATTGCCATCGCCTTGAGCTGTCAGCCGAAGATCCTGATCTGTGACGAACCTACAACGGCTCTTGACGTTACCATTCAGGCTCAGATCCTGAAGCTCATCAAGGACCTGCAGAAGGAATTCAACTACACCATCGTATTCATTACTCATGACCTTGGTGTCGTTGCCAACGTTGCCGACAGAGTTGCAGTATTATATGCCGGACAGATCATTGAACTTGGCACCGTAGAAGACATCTTCTATGATCCAAGACACCCGTATACATGGGCACTTCTGTCTTCATTACCGCAGCTGGCTGAACGCAATACGGAACTGTATTCAATCACCGGTACACCGCCATCACTTTACAACAACATCGTTGGTGATGCCTTTGCACCGAGAAATCCTTACTGTCTGAAGATCGATACCTTAGTGGAACCTGATCTGTTCCAGGTATCAGATACACATTGGGCTAAGACATGGCTGCTTGATCCGAGTGCACCGAAGGTTGAAAAACCAAAGGTCATTCAGGGCATTCATGAAAAGCTGATCAAGGCATTTAACATACAGGAGAGTTAATTATGGCTAAGAAAGAGAATAAAGTTAAGTTATCTGAAACGGCCAAGACTTTCCCGGAACATGGCCCGATTGCCGAGAACGGCAAGGAAATATTACTGTCTCTGAAGAATGTAGACATTACATTCGGTAAGGGCGAAACAGCTGTTGAAGCTGTAAAGGATGCTTCATTTGACATCTACAAGGGAGAAACATTCTCACTGGTAGGTGAATCAGGAAGCGGTAAGACAACCATTGGCCGTGCAGTCATCCGTGTAAACGAACTGACTAACGGTGAAATTGATTACAAGGGTGTCAGGATCTCCGGCAAGATTCCAAGAGAACTTGACAGAGAAGTCATCAGAAACATTCAGATGGTCTTCCAGGATCCGGCAGCCTCATTAAACGAACGTGCTACTGTTGACTACATCATTTCAGAAGGCCTGTACAACTTCAAGTTGTTTGAAAATGAAGCTGACAGAGTTGCCAAGGTAGAAAACATGATCAACTCAGTTGGTCTGCTGCCTGAGCATCTGACACGTTACCCGCATGAGTTCTCAGGCGGACAGCGTCAGAGAATCGGTCTGGCCCGTGCAATGGTCATGGAGCCTGAACTGGTAGTAGCTGACGAACCGATCAGTGCTTTGGACGTATCCATCCGTGCACAGATCCTCAACTTACTCAAGAAGTTCCAGAGGGAAAAGGGACTGACATATCTGTTCATTGCCCATGACCTGTCAATCGTCAGATTCATTTCTGACCGTATCGCGGTCATTTACAAGGGCAGGATCGTTGAAATCGCTGAGAGTGATGAGCTGTTTAACTTCCCGTTACACCCATACACTCATTCCCTGATTTCAGCTATTCCTATCCCGGACCCGAAACTGGAAAAGAACAAGGTCCTGTTCACTTACAATCCTGCAGTTCATGACTATTCAGTTGATCAGCCTGAGCTGGTTAACATTGGCCATGATCACTATGTATACGGCAACAAGGAAGAAATTGCCAGATACAAGGAACTGCGTGATAAGAATGAACCAATCAAGACCATCAACGTCGTAACCTCAAGAGAGATCACGGAAGAAGAAAGAGTCAATACGGCCATTACCGAGGCAGAAGCTGCCTTCCTTAAGAGACCTATCCATGATACCGGCAGTAACTGGTACATCGCATTCGGTGTCCTGTTGCCAATACTGGCTCTGATAGCTTCATTCATCTTCTTAAGCAAGGAGCACGTATTCAATTCACGTGCCTGCAAGAAGGGTGCAATCATTGGTCTTATCATCAGGGCAGGCATTCTCGTAATCTTTGCGATAGCGTTATTATTAGTGGTGATTTAACATGAGACGGACATCTCGCGATAACGGCTTCCATGGGGAGCCGATAGAAAAGATAGAGCTTGACGAATCTAACGTCAGGCGCAGAGTCATAGTAGTCATACTGGCACTGCTTATCGCCGGGGTGTCGATAGGTTATGGAATATCACAGCTAACTAAGAGCAATAAAGGTTGGAATGTTATTCAGGTAAACTCATCGTCACAGGTAAACAGTGGTGTTGAGTTTACCTTTTCTTATTATCTGGGCCTTGACGGTTCGCCGACGGCTGAAAGAAAGGCTCTGACATTACTGTACTCAAGACTGTGCGAAGAGGCTTATCAGACCTATGACATCTACAATGATCACGACGGACTGCATAATCTCTGTTACATCAATGAGCATCCCAATGAAATGATAACTGTCAGCGACAAGCTGTATCAGTCGCTGAAGCTAATAAACGACCATCAGGACCGCCACATGTTCTTAGGCCCGATATATGAGTTATACTCAGGTGTTCTGTACGCTGATTCTGATACCTCGGCAAGAATGTTTGACCCGCTTTACAGCGATGAATACAGGCAGCTGTATGATGAGATACTGCCATATGTAAATGACCCAGAAAGTGTCAGTATTGAACTTATGGGCAGCGATCAGGTCAGACTCAACGTATCTGCTGATTACATCAGCTTCTGTCAGAAGAATGACCTGCATCATTACCTTGATCTTAACTGGATGCGTAATGCCTTCGTAGCCGACTACATTGCCGATGAACTGATTGCCAATGGGTATACCCATGGCAGGATCTCCAGCATTGACGGTTATGCCAGGGTACTTGGTGAATATGAGTTTGAGTACTACATGTTTGACTATGTCAGCGGTGAAAGATTCCAGGTTGGCAATCTGAATCATGAAGCTGCCAACGCCTATGTAATGCTGAAAAGCTTCCCGCTCAATGACCGGGATTATGACTATCACATCTATGAAGACGGCAGCATCCGTACCGCTCATCTGAGACTTGAAGATGGGCAGAGCGTTGAAAAGGATGCACGCGACTACATAGGATATTCTGCTGAGCACGGCTGTGCCGAAGTGCTGATGAACGTCATTCCGGCATACTTCTCTGATCCTCTTTCCAGGATCGAAGACAGCCGGATCTGGTACGTATACATTAACGACAATACCGTTTACTACAGTAATCCTGCTGATGAAACGATGAAGACATACGAGACGTATCAGAGAAATTACGTCGGCAGTTAATGCATGAATCAAAGCCTCCGAATGGAGGCTTTTATCGTGCTTGTGAAAATGCAGGCATATCGTTACCATATATTTTTCGATATATATATAATTACACACAAAGAGGTAATGACATGTCAGCTGAAAAGTATGTAGGAGACAAACAGTTCTATTCAGATGTCTGCAGGCTTGCAATACCAAGCATGCTGCAGCAGCTGCTTTCAAGTGCCATGGGCATGGTTGATACCATGATGGTATCTGCCATTGGCATGGTTTCTCCGGTTGGTGTAGCTTCTCAGCTTGGAAACATCTGTTCCTGCATTTCCTTCGGTGTAATGGAAGGTACGGGAATATATGCTTCACAGTTCTACGGGGCAGATGACAGAAAGAATCTGCAGCGCACCTTCGGACTTTCGATAATTCTGTCGCTGATCGTTGGCTTTGCGTTTTTCGGACTGATAGCTATATGGTGTGTACCGGTCATAGAATTCTACGCCAGAGATCCTGAGGTCATCCGCTATGCCAAAATCTATCTTGACCTGGTCAAGTATTCTTTTCCCCTGAACACTTGTGCCCTGGCCTTCAACTATTTCTACAGATGCATTCATAAGACAAACGTTTCAATGTGGATCTCAACTACTTCCATGGCAACCAATGCCATTGTCAATTACATATTGATCTACGGCAAGCTCGGCTTTTCACCGATGGGTGTTGCCGGTGCTGCCTGGGGAACCATAGCTTCACAGGTCGTGGCTCTGGGACTGTACTACGGTTATTCCGTCATCAGCAAGGCAGCCTTCATCGGAAGTCCTCGCATCATGTTTGACATAAGCAGGGACTTCTTCAACAAGGTCATGGTAAGGACCTATCCGACAATAGCCAATGAAACGTTGTTTGGCTTTGGAACTTCACTGTACATCAAGGCGTATGGCTTGTTAGGCACCAAGGTCACTGACTCCTATTACGTAGCCAATACCATCACCAACATGTTCTTCTCCGTATGTAACGGTCTGTCCGTTTCCGGAAGCATGCTCTTAGGAGCTGAACTTGGCAAGGGTGACGTCAGAAAGGCAACGATGGAAAGCCGCTGGTTCCTGTATCTGGGATTTGCTCTGGCGGTCTTTACGGGCACCATCGTAATCGGTGTTTCCCAGCCCCTGGTATCACTGTTTGGCCTTACAAATCCGGAGATAATAGCGATGTCCGTTGCCCTGGTCAGAGTATCAGCTTTCCGCATAGCCCTGAGAATGATCGTTGTCGTCATCTTCTCATCATTAAGAGCAGGCGGAGATTCAAAGATGCTGATGGTACTGGACTGCGGCATCGTATGGCTGGTTGGCATTCCGCTGATCTATGGAATGATTTCTCTGCTGCACATGCAGAACTTCCCGCTGATCTATTTCCTGGCTCAGTTCGAACTGGTTGCCAGAATAATAATCGGCATGAGAAGATTCAACTCCAACAGATGGGCAGTCAACCTTACCGGCGAGATCGCAACTGCGCAGAATTAAACAGACAAACACCTCAGCAATGTGGTGTTTTTTGATGACTTTGGAACGCTAATTAGGTAGACTAATATTGGTGATGGACATGACAGAAGACAGAAAAGATCTCGAATTAATGGACTACATGGAACCTGAATGCGTCATATGTGACAAGCCTGTCGGCTTCAAGCAGAAGAAGCAGATGATCCCTCAGCAGAGGATCTCACAGAAGCTTGATGAGCTGATGGGCAGAAAGGAATACCAGCAGGCAGAGAACCTGCTGAAATACTGGCTGGAGGAAGCCAGAGTTTCCCTTGATGATCAGGGTACTTTCATGCTGTATAACGAGATGATGGGCTATTACCGCAAGGTTTCCAATAAGGAGAAGGCCTATGAGGCTGTCGACAATGCCATCGGAATGCTCGATGAACTCGGCTACCGGAACAGTATTAGCGGGGCAACCTGCTATACTAATGCGGCTACCGTCTACACGGCATTCAATGAACCGGAAAAGAGCATTGAACTGTTTGAAAAGGCCAAGGCCATTTACGAAAACAACAGGGAACACAATGAGTACAAGCTGGCATCATCATATAACAACATGGCTACGGCTCTGGTTGCCTTGGGCAGATTTGCGGAAGCAGATGAACTGTATCACAAGGCTCTGGACGTCGTCAGCAAGTGTGAAAACGGCGAACTGGAAATGGC
>ONPK01000019.1 GCA_900319675.1 uncultured Bacillota bacterium | reverse complement strand
TTCTCTTCATTGATCTTCTCTCTGGAAATGACTCTGTAGTTGTTCTTCAGCTCATTCAGATACAGGAAGATAACGGCTGCGGCACAGGCCATGCCCATTAGTCCGGTAGAGAATCCCTTTAACAGCAGTGTTGAAGCACCTGCTGCTGCCAGGAAACCGGCCAAGGCTGCCAGGGTAATTGAAGCAACGTCTCTTCTGTACTGCCAGAAGGCATACAGAGCAGCGAGTACTGCTGCTACGCAGGCAGCGATCAGTGTCGGTACACCTGCTTCAAGATGCAGAACTGCTACAACGCATCCGCATGCTGCCAGTAATACGGCAATGATCAGAGCGATCTTGTTGTTCAGATACTTTGAGATGTCGTATCTGGTCGTCTGCTTTTCGTATGTTTCACCCTTCTCTACATCAGGCAGATCCTTCTCGGATATGCGGTAGAGTGACTTGTTAAGATAATTGGATTCGTTCAGGTCTCTGACGATCTTGTTGTTCAGCAGGATGAAGAACAGGAGGTTGCAGACGCCGCCGGCTGTAATGCAGCTGGCTTCCTGCAGCATCGTTCCTCTGTAGAACAGCGTGATGACAAGACCGATGACGATCTGGGCGATGGCAGCTTCCCAGCTGGCCTTTCTTACAGATTTGAAGGCATCATCATAGCTGGCTACGGCATTTCTGCCCTTCAGCATTTCTTTTCTTGCCTTTTCATATGCATTGACAGTGATCATCATGCCTGTTGCTATTGACATGGCGAACAGTGCGATGGCCTTGCTGTTGAAGACAACGCCTAACAGCTGATTTGACTTGAAGAATGCAGCGGCATAGCCAAGTGACATGACACCTGTAACGATGCCTGGAACGCCATATATGAATGCCAGTAAGGCACATACTATTACTGCGGCAATTACTATTCCCCAGTATGCTGAGCCTGCAGCGTTCTTGCCGTTTTCTGCTTCAACAGGTTCAAATGACTTCTCGGTAATTGAAGCCTGTAACATTCCTGAGCTTACCAGAGCAACCAGTTCCTTTGTCTCGGCTGCTGAATGGTGTGTCGTGATGTAGCAGTCGCTGTCGATGGCGGCTGATACGGTTGCGGCACCTAAGTATGCCGGAATGTTCTTCTTGCTTTCTGCCTCATAGCTCTGACCATCTGCGTAGTCTACCCATAAGACCATCATCTTGTCGGTTTCGCCGGTCAGCTGCTGAGTCTTTTCCTTGAATGTAGCCTTGTCCTTGACCTTGATCTGGATGTAGGTTGATTCACCGTTCGTGGTTACTGATAACGGCATTTCATCAGCCAGTACGCTGCCATCCATCAGCAGTTCATCCTTGCTGTTGCGGAATGACAGGATTCCTACTCTGGTCATCAGAGTCTTCTTTGTTTCAATGTCGCTTAAGCCTGTAACTACTGCTGTAATGGTGCTTCCATCAATGCTGGTCTTTACGGCTGAGGCGCCCAGAAGTCTGAATCTTCTGGCAATGATCTCAGCATCCTTGCTTACGATCGCCGGATCAGCTGATGCTACTTCATATACTACCTTGTAGCCGTCAGCCATTTCGCTGTCGTAATAGGATTCCTTGATCAGATCCTTACCGGCAAAGACACCAACCAGCAGTGCCAGTACCAGCCCAAGCAGGGCCATTGTTAATTTTCCACTGTTTTTTCTCATACTATTCACCTTCAAATTCACTTACAAGCTGCTCCAGGGGTTTACGGGTCGTAATGTTTTCCTTTGTCAGGTAATTGACCACGTCTTCAACCGTGATCTCATTAATATCCTGGGCAATCCTGTTCAAATGGGCAGGAACACCGCCCTGCCACTTTGTATTATAGATAGTCTTGCTCACCTGCTCATACGTCAGTGTTGCCAGGTGATTGCGCTGCAGGCTTTCCAGCTTCAACTGCAGCAGAAACGCAATCGTTTCATCGATGTTTCTATCCATAGTTTTCACCCGATTCCAAATAATTATATACTAGAATATTTCGGGTGTAAACCTTGAAAACTAGCCTTTTTTGAACCCTCTGACCATTTCCTTGAACTGCTTTCCGCGCACTTCATAATTGGGGAACTGATCCCAGGAGGCACAGGCTGGGGACAGTAAGACAACCTCTGAAGGCAGGGCATTGTCATGTGCTGCCTGCAACGCTTCAAACATGTTGTCATACAGTCTTACATCATCATGCAGAGGTACAAACTGATCTCTGGTATTGCCATAGGCATACATGGTCTTGACATTCTTGAGGAAAGGCCTCAGTCCTTCAAATCCGGTTTTCTTGTCGTAACCGCCTACCAGAAGATGTACGGGACAGTCAAATGACTTAAGAGCCATGATCGTTGAATCAACGTTGGTTCCCTTGGAGTCATTGTAGTATCTGACGCCGTTTACCGTTTCGACGTATTCAATTCTGTGTTCCACACCCTTGAAGTTCTCCAGAACTTCCTTAATGTCCTCGGCCTTCACGCCCATCAGATAGGCCATGCAGCCGGCGATCATCGCATTTTCAACATTATGCATGCCCGGCAGCTTGAATCTGTCCAGATCGAACAGTTCAACATCGTTATAATAAGCCTTGCGCTCATGGATGTGCAGAGGCACGTCTTCCTTCTCCAGGGAGAAGTCGATCACGTTGCACTTTACGTCGGTACAGTATTTCAGAATGTTTTCATCATCTACATTTCTGATGAAGTAATCCTTTTCATCCTGATTCTTATATATCAGGGTCTTGGCTCTGTAGTAGGCATCAACGCTTCCAAAGTAATCTACATGGTCCGGTGTCAGATTCATTATCACCGAAACGAACGGATGGAAGCTTGGGCAGCCGATCAGCTGCAGAGCCGCTATTTCAATGGCCAGGGATACTTCCTCGCCATCGTGGTCCAGAAAATAATCGCACAGTGGGATGCCCATGTTGCCGACATATCCGTTATCCGGATTCAGAGTGTGCAGCAGGGTTCCCAGCATTATCGTGGTCGTGGTCTTGCCGTTTGTGCCGGTGATGGCGCCCAGTTTTACCTGAGGCTGATCAGCCATGGCGATCTCCGTTTCATTGAGCATCATCATGCCCTTGTCAACGAAGTGCTTTACAAACGGTACGTTGTACTTTATGCCCGGATTCTTGATGATCATCTCATAATCCAGGTCCTTTAACAGATCAGGATGTCCATTATCAAATACCCTGATTCCGATTTCTTCAAGTTCCTTTTTTTCCTTTATTTCTCTGGCATCGGTCAGATAGACCGTATACCCTTTCCTGTTAAGATACTTTGCGGTGGAAATGCCTGATAAGGCGCCGCCTATTACCAATGCATTACTCATATTACATGAACGCTCCTATCATGAAGCCAACCAGTGAGAGGAAGGCTCCTACCGTCCAGAACAGATATACTACCTTCTGTTCATCCATGCCGCCCAGCTCAAAGTGGTGGTGGATCGGGGCCATGCGGAAGAATCTCTTGCCGTGAGTGATCTTGAAGTAGCCTACCTGAATGATGACGGATACGACTTCAACAACGAAGACACCACCGATAAGGATCAGGGCGATCTCTTCCTTGGTGACCATCGCTACGGCCGCCAGTAAGCCTCCCAGAGCGAGGGAACCGGTATCACCCATGAATATCTGTGCCGGGTGCATATTGTAGCGCAGATAGCCTATAAGGCTGCCTACGACGGCACACAGCAGTATTCCCAGATCAAACTGTTCAATTCTGACGCAGAAGTAGATGAACGGCAGTATTGCCAGGACTACCAGTCCGGCACTTAAGCCGTCAAGACCGTCAGTGAGGTTTACGGCATTGCTTTCGCCGGTAAACATGATGAATACCACGAAGACGTAGAATATGCCCAGATCAAGGTAAATGTTCAGGAATGGAACGATTACCAGACTGTTTGTAACGTTGCGGTAAATCAGATAGAAGGCTACTGCCAGAACTGACTGCATCAGAAACTTCAGTGATGGCTTAAGACCGTCATTGTTCTTTCTGACTACGATCAGATAGTCATCTATGAAGCCGATGATGCCGTAGCCGACAAAGGCCAGCACAACAACGAGATATCCCATTGAGTGGATACCGTTGAAGTTAACCAGCAGTGATGTAATTATGCTTGAGAATATGAAAACCAGTCCACCCATTGTCGGTGTTCCCGTTTTCTGCTTATGGCTTTCAGGACCTTCTTCACGGACCGTCTGGCCGAATTTAAGCTTATGCAATATAGGTATGGCTACAGGATAGCTTGCCAGGGTAATGCCCAGGGAAAGTATCATGGCCAGTAACATCTTACCTAATACCATAAGTCACCTCCGAAATCGCAAGGCCTATTATATCACAAAGGCCTGCCTTTTCAATTACTGCAGCTTCACGATGATCTGCGTTGAGTTGTTTATAAGTTCACCCGGAGATATGTTCTGTTCGGTAACATATCCCGAGCCATCCATGATTATCTCTATGCCGGTCAGCTCCCAGAAGGCCGTTACCTCCTTGCGCGACCAGCCCCTCATGTCCGGCATCTCATAATCCGTTGACCCCATCAGCAGCATTACTCTCTGCTTGGAGATCAGCGTTGAGTTTTCCTTCGGATACTGAGCCAGTACCGTTGAGCCGTTACCGATGGTAATGATGTTCATCCCCATTGAATTGAGCTTATTGTGAGCATATTCTGCCGTATGATTGACCAGAGAAGGCATGGCGTCCTTGTATACGACACGCGGTGTTACTTCTTCCTTCTTTTCAGCATTTGGTCTGTCATAGAGGTTGTACACTTCGGCGCATGTTCTTTCCAGCTGCTTCCAGACGTCATGGTTGTGGGTATAGTAGGCATCGCTGTCCTTTACGCACATGTAGATCATGATCTCCGGATCATCTGCCGGCATCATTACGACAGCACTGTGGATGCTTCGGTTGCCGTATTCGCCATTGCTGTCAACGACTTCGGCAGTACCTGTCTTGATGGCGATCCTGACACCGTCAATGTAGTAGTAACGTCCTGAACCGTCATAGTTCGGGTCTGAGGTCTTTTCCATCATCTTGAGGATCGTATCAGACGTTTCCTTGGAGACTACCGGATCGCTGTACACGGTTTCGCCCTTGTACACGATCTCGCCGGTCTGGGAGTCAACGATCTTGTCAATGATGTATGGCTTGACCATTCTGCCCTCATTGGCGAAGGCACTGTAACCCTGTACTACCTGAAGAGCAGTGAAGGCACTGCCCTGTCCGTATGTGGTAGTGGCTACTTCAGTGACGTATGTCATGTTTTCTATTCCTTCGGATTCAAACGGAATGCCCAATACGTCAACCGTTTTGAAGAAACCGAACTTATGCATGTAATCCTGATACGTATATCTGTCCACGTACTTTTCCAATAAGCTTACGGCACCGGTATTCAATGATGCAGCAAAGCCGTACCAGTAGTCTACCTCACCATAAGTCCAGCCACGGAAGTTCATGATCGTGTTGACGTAGTTCGGTGCATACCAGTAAAGTCTTTCAATGTTGCCGTCAGCCTTTTCACCGATCATGTAGTTGCTGGAGTCAAACTTGTCATTCGGATCCAGTCCGCCATAGTCGATGGCAGCGGCATAGGCAAAGGTCTTCATTACAGAACCGGGTTCATATGGCAGCATCGCATTAAGATCGATGTAGTCCTCGATGTCCAGTTCATTCTGGTCGTATGTCGGATAGTTGTCATAGGCAACGATCTTGCCGGTCTTGCATTCCATGATGATGCCCCAGGCATTCTCCGTTGACCAGCCAAGGTCATATGATTCTTCCAGAGCCTTCTTGAGCGCTGTCTGAATTCTGTCGTCAATGGTCAGATAGACATCATTGCCGTTGGTTGCCGGGGTGTATTCGATCTGCTGGCCAACGATGCTGTTGCCGGTGGTATCACGGTAGTATGACTGTCTGCCGTTCTTGCCGGTAAGATACTTGTCAAGATCAGCCTCGATGCCGGTCTTGCCCTGAAGCATGTTGTCGCCGCCGTCTTCAGCATATGTGTAGCCTGCAAACCCGATCAGGTGGGAGGCATAAGGCGTGTATGGATAGTATCTTGCTCTGACTCTTTCAAACTCAATTCCGTTGAGATTAAGAGCAGCTATCTGATCCTTCTTTTCCGTTGATATGCCTCTTCCGGCTGCACCAAGATAGGTCATGAAAACATCCTGAGACATCAGGTCGATCAGTTCCTGCTTGTCGGCGCCCAGGATCTCAGCCAGTATTTCGGCTGTCTTGGGCACGTCATCAACGTAGTAAGTGCCCAGAGAGTTACCTGGGCGATCCGGTGATACATAGGCGACTACGTCCCAGGCCTCAATGTCCTGAGCCAGAACGGCGCCGCTTTTTTCATATATTCTTCCTCTGCTGGCAGTTATCCTCTCATCGTCAACGTATGAGATTCCGTTATAATCATTCAGGTTAATGCCACTGTTCATGTGGATTCCCTTCACATCGATTAAAAGGACATTGAACAAACACAATGCCCCTAATACGAATGCTACTACTGAAATGATCAATATCTTAACATTCTGCCTGAACATAGTAAGCCTACTCGTTTACAGTGAATATTACATTGTCATTTGCGTACATGTCGGAGTCAAGCTTTCCCATGACTCTGTCGTAGTTGCTTAAGTCTCTGACCTCCAGCTGCAGCAGCTCGTTTGACTGCCTGATGCTGGCGATCTTGTACTCATAATCCTGTCTTGAGATGTCAAGAGTAACGTTAAGAGATTTTAAAAAGATACTGCTGACCAGAAAGGCCACAAAAGTCATCATGAATGTGACAAAAATAAGTCCTGTGACTTTTAATCTTTTTCTTGGCTTGGCTGTTTTCTTTTCTACATTCTTCTTCATACTGCTTTCCTTCTCTCTATTACTCTTAACTTCGCACTGTGAGAACGGTGGTTCTCGCTCAACTCTTCATCGCTTGCCAGAATCGGCTTCTTGTTTACCAGGATAAATTCCGCTTCCGGGATATCCTCTGCCCTTAAGGGAATTCGCTTGTCAATAAGTGGAGGCTGACTATTGGATTTGAATATTTGCTTGACTATTTCGTCTTCAAGGGAGTGAAAACTTATGACCGCCAGCCTGCCACCCGGCTTCAATAAATTAAGTGCTCCTTGCAATCCCCTTTCGAGATTTTCCAGTTCATGATTGACTTCAATTCTCAACGCCTGGAACGTCTGCTTGGCGGGGTGACCAGCCTTGCTCTTGACCCTTTCAGGAAGAGCAGACTTTATTACTTCAACCAGTTCCCCGGTTGTTTCAATCGGTTTCTGAAGCCTTCTGGCTTCAATCTTACGTGCTATCTGCTTTGCGAATGGCTCTTCGCCATAGCGATACAGAATTCTTACCAGATCGCTGTAACTGTATTCATTGACTACCTTATAGGCGTCGAGACTCTGACTCTGATCCATTCTCATGTCCAGCCGGGAGTCGTAGCGGTAGGAAAAACCTCTGTCAGGATCATCGAACTGCGGGGAAGAAACCCCTATATCAAGCAGAACACCGTCCACCTGATATATGCTGCGGCTGTTCAGTTCATCCTGCATGTCGGCAAAATTGGCCTTTATCAGGGTGAAATTATTATTTATCCTCTCAAGTTTTTCTCTTGATTCATCAATGGCTTGCTGATCGATGTCAAAACTGTACAGATGACCGGTGGTCAGCCTCTTCAGTATTTCACTGCTGTGGCCTGCCCTGCCAAGAGTTCCATCGACATAGATTCCATCGCCAGTGATGTTCAGCATGGAAACGGTCGTTTCCAGCATTACACTGATGTGTTCCATTACAGGCTCTCAGAAATTCTTTCGATTTCTTCGTCAGTCAGTCCGTCGTTATAGGCATCCCACTTGTCCTGTGGCCATAATTCCACATGGTCACCGGCACCGATGAATACACAGTTCTTGCTTAAGCCTACCTTTTCGATGAGATTTGAAGGAACCAGGATCCTGCCCTGTCCGTCAAATGTTACGGTGGTGGCTGTGGAAGTCAGTATCCTTATCATGCTACGGGTATTGGCTTTGTTATCTGGCTGGGAAATGATGTCATTATATTTGCCTTTCCAGGCTTCTTCAGTGTAGAGAGCAAGACAGCCGTCAGTGTAGTAACGGTTAATAATCACTGATTCGCCAAGTTCCCCACGGAACTTGGCTGGAACAGCAACTCTGCCTTTATTATCCAGTTTGTTACGGTATTCGCCTAAAAACACGGATTATTCCCCACTTTCCTACACTTTTCCCAACTATTCACCACTATTGTATAAAAAATGCCATAATTTGTCTACAGATTGTCCGTAATTTTTTGTGAAATTTTCGCAAAAAAAAGAAGGATCTCCTGATGGAAATCCTTCCCCGTAATTCTTAACGCTTTATATGTTATTCAAGTTCAAATGCGCCGGTATACAGCTGGTAATACGTGCCCTTCATGTCGAGCAGCTGCTCGTGGGTTCCTCTTTCAATGATGTGACCGTGATCGAGTACCATGATGGCATTGCTGTTGCGGACTGTTGACAGTCTGTGAGCAATTACGAATACCGTTCTGCCATGCATCAGGTTATCCATGCCCTTCTGTACCAGAGCCTCGGTTCTGGTGTCGATTGATGACGTAGCTTCATCAAGGATCATTACCGGAGGATTGGCAACGGCTGCCCTGGCAATTGAGATCAGCTGTCTCTGTCCCTGTGACAGCTGGGCACCGTTTCCTGTCAGCATCGTATCGTAGCCATCCGGCAGTCTGGTGATGAAGTCATCGGCATTTGCCAGCTTGGCAGCGGCGATGCATTCCTCATCAGTTGCATCCAGCTTGCCGTAACGGATGTTGTCCATGACTGTTCCGGTGAACAGGTTTACATCCTGTAATACGACACCCAGAGATCTTCTCAGATCAGGCTTCTTGATCTTGGTGATGTTGATGCCGTCATATCTGATCTTGCCGTCAGGTATGTCGTAGAATCTGTTAATCAGGTTGGTGATGGTCGTTTTGCCGGCACCGGTTGCGCCAACAAAGGCGATCTTCTGACCCGGCTTGGCGTACAGTGATACATCAAACAGCACCTGCTTGCCCTTCTCGTATTCGAAGTCAACGTCGACCATCTGGATGTCACCCTTTAATTCAACGTAGGTGATTGAGTGGTCGCTCTGAGCATGGTAATGTCTCCAGGCCCATAAGCCGGTCTGTTCCTTGCATTCATGCAGTTCACCGTTTTCATCCCTGTAGGCATTTACAAGAGTTACATAACCTTCATCTTCTTCACTCTTCTCATCGATCAGAGCGAATACTCTGTCACTTCCGGCTAAGGCCATGGCTACGGTTGAAACCTGCATGGAAACCTGAGAAATGGTGTGTGACAGCTGTCTGGTGAGAGACAGGAAGGCAATGATGACACCGATGGTAATCGGGCTTATGCCTGTGATTGTCAGGTTAGGAACACCTGCGACTACCAGGATGCCGCCGAAGATGGCGATGACAACGTACATGATGTTGCCTACGTTGGCCAGTATCGGCATCAGGGCATTGGCCGTTGAGTTGGCAGTCCTGCTGGCCTCAAACAGCTGTTCGTTCAGCTTGTCAAAATCCTTCTTGGCTTCATCTTCATGGTTGAAGACCTTTACGACCTTCATGCCTTCCATCATTTCCTCAATGAAGCCTTCCTCTTCAGCAAGTGACTTCTGCTGTGCCTTCATGAACCTGGCGCTTCTGCCGCCGAATTTCTTGGTAATGTTCATCATTACGGTGATCATGACGATTACCATCAGCGTCATCCAGATGCTGTAGTTCATCATGGTGAAGAACACTACTGAAATTGACATGACTGACTGAATCAGTGACGGCAATGACTGACCGACCAGTGATCTGATCGTATCGACGTCATTTGTATAGGTGGACATTATCTCACCATGGGTATGTGAGTCAAAATACTTTATCGGCAGAGTTTCCATGTTTGAGAACATGTCATCTCTTAATCCCTTGATGGTTCCCTGACCGACGCCTGCCATTATCTGCGGATAGATCACTGAACTTACGACGCCAAATACATCATAGATGATCATGGTGGTAATTACCGCTGTCAGTCCCTTGGCAACGCTGTCCAGACCGTTGGCAATGCCGGGAATGATGACGGTGTCAATGAGCTTGGCCATGAACGAGTTGACTATGACGTTGGATACCGCGCTGAATATGATGCAGATCAGCACGATCAGTAATCTGAAACTGTAAAGTCTGTAAACGTACTTTAGCAGTCTGCCCAGACTCTTGAAGTCAATTTTCTTATCAGTAACATATCTGGCTGGTCTTGGCATCTTACTCGTCCTCCTTTCCCTTGGTCTGTGACTTATAGATCTCCGCATAGATGCGGTTGTTCTTCATGAGTTCTTCATGTGTTCCCAGTTCCTCGATCTTGCCGCCGTCAAGGACGATGATCTGATCGCTTTCCTCAATTGAGGCAACTCTCTGGGCAATGATGATCTTGGTTGTTTCCGGGATCTCCTCCCTGAAGGCCTTTCTGATCAGGGCATCAGTCTTGGTATCTACGGCACTTGTTGAGTCATCGAGGATCAGTATCTTAGGTTTCTTCAGCAATGCTCTGGCAATGCAAAGACGCTGTTTCTGTCCGCCTGAGACGTTTGTACCGCCCTGCGTCAGCATTGTGTCATATTTATCCGGCATCTGCTGAATGAACTCATCAGCCTGAGCCAGCTTGCAGACTCTTTCGATTTCCTCGTCTGTGGCGTCCTTGTTGCCCCATCTGAGGTTATCCTTGATGGTGCCTGAGAACAGGACGTTCTTCTGGAGAACTACTGATACGGCGTCTCTCAGAGAAACAAGGTCGTAGTCTCTTACATCTACACCGCCTACATATACGGCACCTTCGGTTACGTCATACAGACGGCTGATCAGCTGGATCAGCGTAGTCTTGGATGAACCGGTAGAGCCGAGAATGCCGATGGTCTGACCGCTCTTGATGTCGAGGTTGATGTCAGATAAGGCACTGCGCTTGCTGTGAGGATCGTACTTGAAGGTAACGTTATCAAATACGATACTGCCGTCCTTGACTTCCCTGATGCCGTCCTTCGGTGAAGTAAGCTGTGACTCGTGAGTCAGGACTTCACAGATACGGGAAGCGGCCTCGGTAGAGAACGTGATCTGAATGAATACCATTGACAGCATGTTCATGGCGGTCAGGATCTGAACGCCATAGCTGATCAATGATGACAGCTGACCGGTCGTCAGTTCCGTAGCCTGCGTTCTGATGATGATCAGAGCACCGAGGTAACAGATGAATTCCTTGGCTGTCTTGATGCAGAGCATCATTAACGGGTTATTGAATGCCAGGATCCTTTCAGCCTTGACGAAGTTGCTTCTGACATCCTCACTGGCTTTCTTGAATTTGTCGATTTCATAGTCTTCTCTGACGAATGACTTGACAACCCTTATTCCGGCTACGTTTTCCTGAACGGAATTATTCAGGGCATCATACTTCTTGAAGATCCTCTTGAAGATAGGATGAGCCAGCTTGAAGATAACAAGCAGTCCAACTGCCAGTACCGGCAGAATGGCAAAGAAGATAAGAGCCATTCTGGTATTGATCCTGAAGGCCATGATGACTGAGAAGATCAGCATCAGAGGCGTTCTTACAGCCATTCTTATCAGCATCTGGAAAGCCATCTGAATGTGTGAAACGTCATTGGTCAGACGGGTTACCAGTGAAGATGATGAGAATTTGTCAATGTCTTCAAAGGCAAAGTCCTGAACCTTGTAGAACAGGTCCCTTCTCAGATTCTTGGCAAAGCCGGTTGAAGCCGTAGCACCGTGTCTGGCGCTGTTGGCACCGCAATACAGCGACATAAGCGCAAGCACCAGTAATATGGCACCATATTTGAAAACGGGAGCCAGTGTCTCACCGGTCATTTCATCGATCAGCATGGCCATTACCGTTGGTATGATGCATTCCAGAGCAACTTCGCCGACCATGAATAACGGTGTGAGTATGGTATCCTTCTTGTATTCCCCTATCTTACCTGCCAGTATTTTTAGCATAACCTTCTACCTCCATTTTATTGATGTTTTCCAGCATTCTGTTCAGAACCCTTACTGCCGTTTCCATGTCTTCGGCAGAAATGCCTTCAAGCATCATCTTATTTGACTTAGTGCGGTTCTTTATCAGTTCCTTCTTGAACTGTTCAGCCGCCTCAGTTGTTGTTACTATCTTGTTTCTCCTGTCCTGAGGATCCGTTTCCGTCTTCACGAAGCCGTTAGTCTCCAGTCTCTGGACCAGACCGACGATGGTAGGATGGGAAACATTCATCAGTGACTGAAGTTCCTTCTGATTAAGACTGCCACCGTTTCTGTCCAGATGGTGAAGCACCTGTGACTGTGAAAAAGTCAGCTCATTCTTCTTAAGCTGATTGTCGATCCTGGTCTTGATCCGGTTATCGATCTTGTGGATCAGATATCCTATTTCCTCTTTCCTTTCCATAAGCGCTCCTCACAAAAAATATGTAGCGTGTTACGTGTAACACGCTACATATTATACCCTTATTGCCGATATTGTCAATAAATTATCATTGGCATTTATTTCATTTTTGTACGACAGTGTTCAACAAAGGCATTGATTATCTTTCTTGAATCCTCGTCATACGGATACATGATCTCAGGATGCCACTGTACGCCGAAGTTGAATTCAGCTCCCGGCAGTTCCATTGCCTCGATGACACCATCTTCACTGACGCCTACGGTTCTGTAGATCTCATTGGCCGTAGCGCATCTTCTGTGGAAACTGTTGACGCTTAATTCTTCCTTTCCGACGATTTTATAGAGATGTGAATCTCTGGCTATTCTTACCTTATGAGCATACAGGCTCTCATGATCAAAGTGCAGAGCTTCATTTTCAACCTTTGGGAAGGCTACCGTATCTTCCTTATAGCAGGACATGATCTGCAAGCCGACGCATACGCCCAGTACCGGCTTATTCAGTTCAATTGCCCTGTCCAACAGGTATCTGTCGTACTGGCAGAACTTGGTGCCGCCCTGAATGAACAGGCCATCGATGATATCAAAGTATTCGTCTATCGTTTCCTTTTCCTCATCGGTCAGCTGCGGCCATTTGGCATTTGGAGTCGTATAGTAGTCTATGTCCTGGACCGGAGCAATGGGAAAAATCAGAGCCCCTGCCTTCTGAAGGGAACGTCTGACTGACTCATACATGTACTGATAGCATCTGTCTCTCTCGCCTATTTCACTTCTGAGAGGGATACCGATCACTGGTTTCTTCATATCTTTCTCCTGAACAAAAAACACCACTAAGTCGTGGTGTCAGTTACCATAAGAATTAATTACTTCTGTCCGCACTCACATTCGTGATGAGGCAACTTATATTCTCCACAGTTAGGACATTTTACTAATGTTGGAGCGACTAACTTGTAATGTGTTCTGCGCTTATTCTTACGTGTCTTTGATACTCTTCTCTGTTGAACTGCCATTGTCACACCTCCTATTCATCCTGCGGTACATAATCTTTTAATACAGCAAGTCTTGGGTCAATTCTGTTTTCTTTCTGCTTCTGATATTCTTCTTCCGTAATGACCTCCCAGCCATCACCATGCGGATACTCTATGATGCCCTCCTTCTTAACCTTGATGGGCACTTCCAGTAATATCTGTCTGAAGATAATTGTCAGCATCTCAATGTATTCACCTTCAGCCTTGATGATCTCGATGTTATCCTCGTCTGCCTTGTCGAAACTGATTATCTCATCAGCCTCGCTGTCAAACGGGATGTCGACATCCTCGAAGGTAATGTCACACGGACATGTCATGATGCCTGTAACATGAAGATTGAGATACAGACGCTGAGAATCGGCGTCATACTCGCCGTCGCCAACCGCCCTTACGTCACGCAACTTCCTGATTCTTGGAAACTGCTTGTAGGTCTCATCGTCGAACTCGATTTTTTCATCGAAACTCAGATGATGATTGGCTAACTGTAACAAATCTTTACGAGAATACTTCATACTTTTCTCCTGTACAGCCATATTATTTTATTACAATCTTTTTTGTTAGTCAACCGGAATATTTTACTCAATTGATGTTTTTTCATCCTCAACAATTGATATTGCTCTGATCTGTACGTCAAGCCAGCT
>ONPK01000093.1 GCA_900319675.1 uncultured Bacillota bacterium | reverse complement strand
TGCGCAGACAACACCTGTTACCGGTGAGAATACGTCGCTGACAGCCTTTACTGACTCAACGTCACAGAAGGCTTCACCGCTGGTTACGGCATCGCCGACTTCCGGCAGATTTACGAATACGATGTCACCTAAGGCATCCTGAGCGAAATCTGTCAGACCTACTGTATAAACTTCCTCTTCCTTCTTTACCCATTCATGGGTCTTAGCGTACTTAAGTTCCTTTGGATTATTCATGTTCATTCTCCTTTTTTCTATTTCTTTCTGCTGTAGAACGGCAGGGCAATTACTTCTGCCTTGATCCTTCTGCCTCTTACGTCAACTTCTACAACAGTACCTAACTCACTGTAATTCCTGTCGATCAGAGCCATGGCGACTGCCTTGCCCAGATATGGGCAGTGAGTGCCGCTGGTTGTATGACCGATCTTTTCCTCACCGACATAGATGTCCTGATGCTCTCTTAAGATGCCGCGGTCAATCGGCTGTAAGCCGACTCTGCAGATCCTTGGTTCTCCTCTTTCTTCCAGAGCCTTCTTGCCGATGAATTCTTCCTTGTTCATCTTTACGCCGAAGTTCAGTCCTGTTTCCAGTGGCGAGATCTCATCATCCATCTCATGACCATACAGTGGCATGGCGGCTTCAAGTCTCAACGTATCTCTGGCGCCTAAACCGCATGGGATCAGTCCGAATTCCTCGCCGGCTTCTCTTAAGGTGTACCATAGCTTTTCGGCGTTCTCCTTAGGAGTATAGATCTCATAGCCCGCCTCACCGGTATAGCCGGTAAAGGAGATGATGCAGTCCATGCCATTGATCGTGACATGTTCCTTTGCCGTGTAGTTCTTCATCGGAATGTCCTCAGCCGGTAACAGCTTTGACATGATGTCAAAGGCCTTTGGTCCCTGTAAGGCTACCTGAGCAAGAGAATCGGAAATGTCTTCGATTTCAGTTCCCGGCAGCACGTGTTTCTTCATATGCTCAAAGTCCTTGTGTCTGTTGGATGCGTTGACTACCACGAAGTAATAGTCATCAGCGAACTTGTAGACGATCAGGTCATCGACACAGCCACCATTCTCATTGCACATGACTGAATATCTGACTCTGCCGACGCTCATGTTGGTGAAGTCATTGGTCAGAATGTGATTCAGAGATGCCAGGGCTGTTTCGCCTCTGAAGGTAACTTCGCCCATGTGCGATACATCAAAAAGACCGCACGCCTGTCTGACTGCCATGTGCTCCTTAATGACACCGGTAGCGTACTGTACCGGCAACAGGTATCCGGCAAACGGTACGATCTTACCGCCTTCCTTAACATGCACATCATACAAAGGTGTTTTCAGTTCCATATTATTTCCCCTTTTTACAAAAAACAGAAGCAGAAAAATTCTGCCTCTGTATCTTACCTGAAAGATTCTCCCCTGAGGGATTGCTTCTTTGGTGCTTACGCTCTCCAGAGTTTGTCCGGAGCCGGTTCTTTTGCCTGAGAGTTCTCGCTGCCCCTTCGGCTCTGAATCAAATCAGTCTCTCCCGGTTCCATCATCCAATTATCAAGTTTTATCTCTGAATTCATTCTATCATCATTGCGGACTTCAGACAATTGATGATTTACTATAAATCCGTTATTCCTGGATCTTGAACTCCTCAATGTACTTTGGATTGAAGATGTCGGTATCTACGTCTCTGTCAAATACCTTGCGTCCGTTGGCATAGGTTGCCACGCACTTGTAATCATCGGTGATCACTGCCAGATCGCAGTCCTTGCCCAGCTTGATTGAACCCTTTTCCTCACCAAAGCCATAGGCAACGCAGGGGTTCAGAGCAGCCATCTTGATGACGGTTTCTATTGGCATGTGCAGCTTTTCAACGAGATTGCCGATGCCGTACAGTACCGGCTTGGTGCTTCCTGACAATCTGCCTGTATTTTCAAGACAGAAGCCTTCCTCAGTTACGGTACGGTATCTGTCATTGCTGGAATTGCGGTAATTGCCAACAGGAGCACCTGCGACCTGAACATTATCGGAAATCATGATCCACTTGCTCATGTCAGATTTTACCCTGAAGATCAGCTGTAACATTTCCGGTGATACGTGCATGAAGTCACAGATGATCTCATTGTACAGATCATCCTTCAACAAGCAGGCTCCAAGTCCGCCCATGTTACGGTGGTGAATGCCTCGCATTACGTTACAGGTGTGGGTTGATACGAAGAAACCGCCCTTGTTGAAGGCATCCATGGCTTCCTTATATGAAGCCTCACTGTGCATGAAGGCGACCTTTACGCCCTTGGAGTTCAGATATTCAACAGCCTCATCGGCATTTTCCTTTTCCGGTGCTATGCCGCACAGCTTAAGAGTTCCTTTGGAATTCTCCCAGGTATCCCTTACCAGTTTCATGTCTACCGGGAATTCACCGATCGGAATGCCCTTTTCACCGACTCTGTGGCCAAGTCTTTCGGTATCTTCGGAATGGATGCCCAGCATCGTGGCACCATCCTGTTCTTCCTTCATCATCTCAACCAGTCTCTTGTAGTTTCCCGTTCCATCCATGTAGGCAACTGTCGGGAAGACGTTGGCAACGCCATTGGCTGCCAGGCCCTTCAGATAACCTCTGATGTCTTCCTTACTGGTGGAAGGATTGTAGCCGTGAGTGCCATGGTTATGGGTATCAAAGATGCCCGGAATGATGCGGTATTCGCTGTAATCTACATAATCGTCTACCTTTGCGCTTTCATCAAGGAAACCTACGATCTTCTTTCCCTCAACGACAAGATAGCCGGACCTTACTCCGTCTTCGAAATAAATGCGTTCTGACTTGATTATCATGATTTTTTCCTCTTTCTCTTGTTTATATTATATATCTGACACAGCAGCATATACAGTGAACTGCATAGAAAAAGAAGCTCATTGCTGAACTTCTACTTATCCTGTTTTTCGTAGGCCTCAATGATCTTCTGAACGACAGGATGTCTGACGACGTCCTTCTTGCTCATTTCGATGATACCGACTTCTTCTATGCCCTTTACGATCTCAATTGCCTTTATCAGTCCTGATGGCTTGTTTGATGGCAGGTCGATCTGGGTAACGTCACCGGTGATTATCATCTTGGAATTGAAGCCAAGACGGGTCATGAACATCTTGATCTGCATGGCCGTGGTATTCTGAGCCTCATCAAGAATTACAACGGCGTCGTTGAGCGTGCGGCCTCTCATGTAAGCCAACGGTGCAACCTCAATGACACCCTTCTCCATCATTCTTTCGACATTGGCAGCGCCAAAGATCTCTTCAAAGGAATCATAGATTGGAATCAGGTATGGATCGACCTTTTCCTTCAGGTCGCCAGGCAGAAAGCCCAGTGATTCCCCGGCTTCAACTACCGGTCTGGTTACGATAATCTTTCTGATCAATCCCTGACGCAGTAAGTTGCTGGCATATACAACAGCCAGGAAAGTCTTACCGGTTCCGGCAGGACCGGTTACGATGGTAATGTCATGCTTTTCAAAAGCATCATAAAGTGCCTTCTGTCCTCTGGAACGCAGGTAGAAGTTACGGCTGCCGATCCCATAGGCTATTGGCTTCTTATAAAAAACGCTGGTAGATCCGTTGTTAAGCAGGTTGGCTACATCCTCAGCCTCCAGTCTTCCCTTGGCTGAATAGATCCTCACCATCTCATCAAAGATGGCCTGAGCCTTTTCCCTCTTATCCTCATCGGACACCAAAACCTTATTGTCTTCAACTGTCAGTTCACATTTCAGAGCATCGGAAATCATCTTCAGATTTCTGTCTCCGTTTCCCAGAACGTTCATGATGGTATCTACGTCATGATCATTCATGTTCCATACTGTTCTTTTATCCAATATTCAATCCCTCACTAACAAGTTAATTATAACACGATTACATGCTTATTACCCCGAAGATTATCTCTACAGGAATCTGTGTATCAGCGCCAGCACCAACAGATGTACGGGGTAGTACCAGCGGTAGATGATCTTGAAGGCCGGGGAAATGTTCCCATAGGTACCGTCATACATTGCCATGAACGGGAACGCCAGGAATGTATACAGCACGACTGTTCCTCTCTTTATGTAGTACTGAACATAGTACATGGTCCTGCTGAAATCATATAACTGAACATACAGCTGCTCAAACAGTTCACCAAAGGTCAGTACGGCTACTGTCAGTAACAGGAAAAGCCGCAGATACCACGCATCGTTTCTTTCCTTTAATTCCAGATACCAGTTCAGCATCAGCATGAATACTATTCCTGCCCCGAAATAGCCGATCGCAAATCTGCTGTTGAGATAGATGACAGCCAGCCAGATGATTACTGAAATGAACCTGTTACCTATTCTTTCACATATGACACAGGTAACAATGAAGATCAGAAACTGCAGTATCTGATTCTGCATCTCCATGCTGAAGAAAGTCCCGTAGAAGCATAAGTCATGCAGCGGTTCGGAAATGACTGCCGCCAGTAACAGAAACACTGCATATCTTTCCAGTCTCCTGCTGTCATGTCTGATGTGACGGTATCCGTCAATTACCATCAGGGCATAAAGCGGAAAAGCAATCCTGCCAATCATACGGTAGGTTGAAGGCATGGAAAAGACTTCACCTATGTGATCGATCGTCATTGTTATCATGGCTATGATCTTCAGAATTAATGCACTCATGAAAACAGTATAGCACTGTCATGCAATCATAGGCAAAAGGAAGAATTTTGTAATCAAATATGATAAACTGATAAAAAGAATGGAGAAATGCCTATGAGAATCGCCCTCGACATTGACGGCTGCATGACCGATGATAACCGTTTCCGTCTGGAACAGTATGGAAAATATCTTTATGAAAAGAACATGCCCTACATGGACCTGCCCTATGAAAGTGAATTAAAGTGCGGATACATGACCCGTGAGGAATTCGGTGAGTTCTGGGACGCAACCTTCTTTGAATACATCGAGCAGGTTGAGCCGATACGCTACGTATCAGAGGTAACTCATAAGTTGCATGAAGACGGCGACTACATCGTTATTGCCACAGGCCGTCACGGTACCACGCAGAAGGACCCATTCGGCGAAAAGGTCCGTAACATCACAAAGAAATGGCTGAAGAAACATGACATCTATTATGATGAGATCCTGTTCAGCGGCTTCCCCAAGGTTGATTACATTAGACCATACAAGTGTGATGTCTTCGTAGAAGATTACTCAATGACCATCAAGAGCCTGGCCAAGGAGATGCCGGTGCTGATCTTCGACAATCCATACAACAGGTTTCTGGAATGTGAAAACACGATAAGAGTGTTCAGCTGGTATGACATCTACCGTCGTGTAAAGGAAATGGAAAAATAATCTCATCGTAAGATGAGATTTTTTGTACAATAAAAGCCACATTACTGTGGCTTATATTACTATTTCTTTCTAGCTTTACGAGCAGCTTCAGATTTCAGTTTACGACGAACGCCTGGTTTTACGTAATATTCTCTTTTACGAGCTTCAGCAAGGGTACCATTACGACTTACCTGTCTCTTGAAACGACGTAATGCATCGTCTAAGACTTCGTTCTCCTTAAGAACTACTTTTGCCATCTTTTCTAACCCTCCCTTCTGAAACTAGCTTTTATACCACTGATTATTTTATACTAACGATTATTTATTTGCAATATTTTTCGGCATCATTATGTGAAAATAGCGGTATAAAACTAGACTTCAGAGATCAGTTTGATGTCTTTTAACAGCTTTATCAGAGCCAGAGCCGGCTTGGTAATGTCCTTACGGCATTCAATTGAAGTCCTTCTGATGATTTCGTTGACGGTTCTCTTGCCGTCAATGTAGTTGATGATCTTGTCTTCAATTGCCATTAAGGCAAAGAAGTCAGTAC
>ONPK01000081.1 GCA_900319675.1 uncultured Bacillota bacterium | reverse complement strand
GACGCCGTCAAAAAGCGTCATGCACCAGAGTACAGGTGCCATGGTGTTTATCAGCAATGATCTCATAAGTTTTACCTCTGTAATTATTATAGCATCTATCACCCTTCAGTTTGAATCCAAAGGCAGGCTCTATATCAGAAGTGATTACTGATCGTTGATTCCAATTCCATAGGTCGTACCGTGATTCAGAACAAAGGATAACTGGGCAAACTGTTCATCAGACATTTCGCATCCGGACCTTATCCATTTTCTGGTCATGGCCAGGGAACCGTTCAGCATGTACTCATAAAAATAATCCGGTCTGACGCTGCCAGGTATTTCTACAGTTGAGTAGAAATGTTCCTGCATTTCTTTGCCAGGTTGTCAGTCGTCTTATGAGTTCCCATGGAGATGTAGATCTCATTGTAATCACTCTGGGTTCCCCAGGCAGCGTTCATCAGATTCGGAACGCCGTTTTCATCGTATGTACCGATCATCAATACCGGTAACGGGGCAAATATCAGATTTCCCCTCAGTTCCTTTTTCAAATTTTTCTCCTTTTATCTGTCTTCATTATGACATCTTACGGGCTTCCCGTTGACATGGCAGATACGGTAAATTATAATAACAGTTGTTATAGTATTGGAGGACATATGTCAAGAAAACCAGCAACCACCCGGGAAGACATGATCGAAGGAGCCTTCCAGCTGATCAGAAAAGAAGGAATGACTGCCCTTACGGCCAGAAGACTTGCCGAAGAGTTAAACTGTTCCACTCAGCCCATAATGTATCAGTTTCCAAATCTCAATGATCTCAGAGAACTGGTCTATGAGAAGGCTGACCGCTTTCATACGGAATACATTCTGAAAGATGAGGATTTCCTGGAAATAGGCTTAAGATACATCAGGTTTGCCAGTGAGGAAGGAAACCTTTTCAGATTCCTCTTTCAGTCCGGCAGATTCGATGGTTTCAACATCAGTCAGCTCACCCGTGAAGGTGCTGATGATGGAGTCATCGCCGCGGCTGCCAGAGATCTGGAGATGCCTCAGAAGGATGCCCTTGATTTCTTTGAGATACTGTTTTCCATGGTTCATGGCTACGGCAGTCTTGTAGCCAACAATGCTCTGGAATATGACGAGGAAGCGTTAAGAAGAAATCTGACGGCAGCCGCCGAAGGACTTGTCAGCAGTTACACTCGTACAGAGCATGAATGAATCATTTTACGGAGGATATTAACATGAACGGAAAGAACCTGACCATTGCCGGCATCATAGCCATGACCGTGATGGTATTGACAAAACTTTTTAAAATTCCAAGACTTGCAGACTTTTCCCTGCTGGTCGGCATTGCCTGTTTCTTCATCGTGGAAGCACTGGACAAGACACCTGACGAGGAGTCAGGTCTGCGCTTTTCAACCATCTTCAGTGATCTTAAGAAGTGCAGTCCCCTCTTCTGGCTTATTCTGCCGATAGTCTCATCATTGGGATCAATACTGTTATCAAAGGTGCTCTTCGGCAGCCAGTTTGTTGATCACGTATTGAGCAGAGTCGATAACATTCTTAACTTTGAAGACACCCTCATGCTCATCCTGCGTCTGGCCATTGGGGCCCTTGGCGAGGAAATTGCCTTCCGCGGTTTCTTTGTCGGCAAGGGAGCCGGCATAATGGGATTCTGGCCGGCAGCCATTCTCAGCTCAGCCGTCTTTGCCCTGGCTCACCTGGCGACCGGCAGTACTGCCATAGTCGTCTATGATCTGACCGGCATCTTCATCGACGCCATCATATATTCACTGGCTTTCAGATATGCCCGGAACTGTCTGGTCAGCAGCATCAGCCATTTTCTTATAAATGTTGTCGGTCTTATCTTCACATTCCTGTTATTCAGATAAGCTCAAATGTGAAACTTGAAAGACCAGTAGACTTTTTTGATTTTCCCGCCTGTGACCTTACTCATATAATTTAGGAGTAAATAACATCAGGAGGATTCATCATGTCATATCAATACGTAAAGTTCTTCTCAATGGGACTGGTCCGTAACGGCGAATTCCACATGTACCTGCCGCCTAAGAAGGCCGGCTTCTTCATGAAGGACAACCCTAACTATCAGCGTCCTGCCAAGACACTCATCTTATTACACGGATTCAACGGTGACTGCGATGACTGGCAGCAGCATACCCCTGTCGCCGAATGGTCAATGCAGTACAACCTGGCTATCGTCATGCCGACAGGCGGCGTAAGCTTCTTCTTAGACAGAGAGGCAACCGGTCATAAGTACGCCACATTCATCGGCGTTGATCTGGTCAACTATCTGCGTGAGACCTACGGGCTGGCCATGAACAAGGAAGATACCTTCATCGGAGGTAACTCCATGGGCGGTTTCGGCGCCATGCATGCCGCACTCATGTTCCCGGAAACCTTCGGAGCAGCCATGGGACTGTCATCAGCAGCCATTGCCAAGCAGTTACCGGAAATGAAGAAGAATCTGCAGCCAAACAGAATGGCAAACCTGGAATATTACATTGAGCAGTTCGGCGATCTGGACAAGGCACCGGAAAGCGACATCAACGCTGAATGGCAGTATAAGCAGAACGTTGAAAAAGGAATTCAGAATCCAAGGATCTTCATGGCCTGCGGCACTGAGGACTTCGGCATTGAAAACAACCGTAACCTGGCCCAGTTCTTCAAGGATCAGGGTGCAGACATTGAATACTACGAAGCTCCTGGCATCCACAACTGGTCATTCTGGATCCCGGCCGCTGAAAAGGGAATTCAGTTCCTGCTTGAGAAATAAAAAAACGGAAGTCAGAGCATCCTCTGTAAGGAAGTTGCTTTGAGGCGGCAATTACCGGCTCAAAAGAATATAAAACCGGCGTGACCATCGCGGTCATGCCGGTTTTTCTGTGACACTCTGGATTATTGGGTGCAAAATCCGATGCTCGTTATAACTACGGACAATAATAGAAGACCTATTCGACAAACAGGAATTTGTTAGTCTATAACCTCTCCATGAATACAAACTCTACCCTCATCTGGACATTTAGCATCAAATACTTTTGCACGTCCTTCTCCATAATCAAGTGAAGCTCCATTCTGTAGCGCATAGACCGAAGGATATATGTTATTCCATAGTTCATGGCATAAAGGTGGGCACAAATCTTCAACTATAAATTCCTGTTCTTTTTTGAAATACCCACATCTACATTTACTCTCTGTAATTGTAAGCTTAACTTTTGGCATTATTATCCCCCCTACAAACTCCGATTGTTTTATTCATTATACTATTCCTGACCGGCACGTCAATTATCTTGAGTTCAAACGGGAGGGAGGCAACTTCCTTACGAAGTGCCCCCGTCGTGAGACTTCCTTTTTTACTTCTTATACTTTTCGTAGCACCACCGGGCAATTCTTACCAGCAGATCTTCCGGCAGTTCCCTGTCGTAAGGCAGCCTGATGGTTCCCTTGCTGGTGTCATATTCCGCGAGTTCTTCGGCGAATTTTTCCGTGGCTTCCCCACCTGGATAGACACCGATGTGCTTCTTGAAGGCCGCAAAGTGAATGATGTTTCTGCCCTTCCTGTAAGTAGGCATTGACCAGGAGATGCATTCCTCAGCCTCCGGCAATGCCTTTTTCAGTATGGCACGGATCTCATTCAGTCTGGGCTGTACCCTTTCATCCTGAGCCGCAATGTATTCATCTATGGTCTGCGGCTTTTCGCAGAAGTGCTGCTGATCCTTCTTACTGAACTCACGGCCGCATTTCGGACATTTCCACGTCATCTTAACACCTTCTCCATTGCCCTGCCCTTGGCCAGTTCATCAACCAGCTTGTCAAGCTGGCGCATCCTTCTGGTCAGGGGATCTTCTATCGTTTCCACCTGAACACCGCATATCTTGCCCGTTATCAGTTCTGAACGGGGATTATGTGCCGGAAAGTCAGAAAGAAACTGACCGTATGAGATATCTGAACTGAGCATTGCTTCGATCTCTTCTTTCGAATATCCGGAAAGCCAAGAGGTAACTTCACTGACCTCACTGCGTGTCCTTCCCTTTCTTTCCGCCTTCTGTATCAGCAGAGGATATACGTCAGAAAACTTCATGTCGAATACGGATCTTCTCGCCATTACATTACCCTTTCAATGCCTGATCAAAGACATACGAAGCCTCTCCAGCCGCGTACTGAATAATACGAATCAGCTCCGTTATGGAAGAAGAACACCCTTCCGTATCTTCTTTCGGCAAACAGTGCTCCTCCCAGCTTGCGGAATTCTTCCGGTGTTGCGATCCAGCTGGAAGTCTTCAGATCAAACTGACCCAACTGCTGTAATCTTTTGTATAATTCCTCATCCAGTAATTCAATGCCCATCTCATTTGCCTGATGCATTGCACTGGAGGCAGGCGGATTCTTGGTCCGCTTTCTTAAGGCCTCATCATCATAGCAGAGGCTCCTTCTTCCTGCCGGGGTTTCAGGTGAGCAGTCACAGAAAATGAATTTTCCGTTTTCATCAGTTCCGATGACATCGGGCTGACCGCCGGTTTCTTCCATTTTTCTGAGCTTTTCCAGTACCTCCGGATTCTCCCTTAATCTGGCTTCAACCTGATCCCATGCGATATCAGGGTGACGGTTCATGTTCTTTTCAAATCTTTCTTTCAGTATTTTGATCATAAGTTCTCCTTAATTAGCGTAGAGCATGTATATCAGTTTCTGACTTAAGCTTACCGGCAATATCTTAATTAAGAAATTTACCAGTTTGTAGCTGAAACCAATTGTATATAGTGGCGGAAGCTTACTGCCGGTTGCCAGTGACGCGATCGTCTTACCGGAAACCGCGCTGTCGGTTCCCTGCTGTTCATCTTTTTCCATTCTGGATACGGAACGGGATATGCGGCCTGAATACAGGTCATCCCCCTCTTCACTCTTCTTACGCGCGGCGGTAAATCCCGTAGCGGTATCTCCCGGCATTACGGCACATACCGAAATGCCAAACGGCTTTAACTCATTGGCCAATGCCAGGCTGTAGGAATTGATGGCAGCCTTGGAGGCACTGTAGAAGGCCTGAAACGGAATCGGCACCACCCCGGCAACTGATGATATATTTATTATCCTGCCCTTAGTCTCACGCAGATACCTGACGCAGGCCTTGTTTACGTTAACAGTTCCAAAGAAATTGACATTGAAAAGATACCTGGCATCTTCCTCATCCGTGAATTCCAATGCTCCGGATATTCCCATTCCGGCACAGTTAACGACCAGATCAAGTCTTCCCGCTTCCAGCATTATCTGCTCAACAGCCTTCGTAACTTCATTTTCCTTTGAAACATCACATCTGACATGTCTCAGCCCGTCCATCTGAAAATCCCGGCGGGAGAGGACCCACACGTCATAACCGTGATCGTTATGCAGAGATAAGGCCGTAGCCAATCCTATTCCGGATGTTCCTCCGGTAACAAGTGCCGTCTTCTTCATGATTCACCTCATTCATGACTTTACGTAAAAGCAGTAGTAACATTCTCCCTGTTTCCAGCTGGCCTGAACACTTACGATCCAGGTAACATCATCAGGTATGGATAACTGATTGCCTGAGGCATGCAGTAATGTTCCAAATGCATGCTCAGCCTTAAGGACATCATCTTCGGTATAGACGATGACACTGTAGGAGTCTGGCAGCCTGGAAAACCTGAGTGTTATGTAACCGTCCTTATCTGGCATTATGCCTGCCAGTTCTTCATTCAGATACATTTCCAATGGACCGCCGGTATCAACGATCAGAGCAGAAGAATGACCATTGCTCCAGATGCAGGAACCCTGAGTCGCAGTAATGGTATCCCTGCCGTTAGTGACCTTAAGTGACGGCGGTGAATTCCTGTTACTGCGTTTATAGACCATGACTGAAAGCACAGCGACCAGCATCACTGCCAGTACCAGCATGACCACTCTTCTATTCCTGCCGGTCATTGATCGAACCTCAGATGTTACTCCTCATCTGAACTGCCAAAGCTCATCCCTAAAACCAGACCGACGCTCATGCCTACCGGCATCCATAAGCCCATGTTTTTGGTTGCCGCTCCAATGGCGACACCTACTGATAAGCCAATGCACATTCCCAGTATTCCCTTTGAATTTTCTTTTTTCATCATGATTTCCTCATTTTATTTACCCTCATATTTTACCACGTATGCAGGCAGAAAGACACTTAATGGCAGCTGCCTTGATATGAGCATGTCTCTGGTATTACCATATATGCATAAGAGAAAAGACATGGGCACAGAAACAAGACACGTAACAATACAGACAGCCAGAAGATACCTGTT
>ONPK01000008.1 GCA_900319675.1 uncultured Bacillota bacterium | reverse complement strand
CTTGACGAGATGCTTGACGGGTTGAAATGGTAGGGTAAGAATGCTAAAATTTACTTGTATAAAGATGTCACAAGTTGCATCAGGAGGAGATCATAATAAGCATGTTAAAGGGTATTGCAGCAAGCAGTGGCGTAACCATTGCACCGGTTTACAAATATGAAACACCGGAAATCGTAATTGAAAGAAGAGAAGCTGACGGAGCTGCTGAAGTAGCAAAGTTCGACAAGGCCGTTGCCGACAGCAAGAAAGACATTGAAACAATAAAGGAAAAGGCCACAGGCAGACTCTCTGACGAGGAACTGGCAATTTTCGATGCCCATCTGATGGTTGTTGAAGACCCGGCTTTCGCAGATGAAGTAAAGAACATGATCACTGCCGAAAACGTAAATGCTGAATTTGCCGTTGATACCGTTGCCAAGATGTACATCGGCATGTTTGAAGCCATGGACGATGAATACATGAAGGAGAGAGCTGCAGACATCAGAGACGTAACAACAAGAATCAAATATCACATTCTTGACGTCAAGATCGCTGACCTGTCACTCATCAATGAGGAATGCGTAATCGTTGCTCATGACCTGACACCTTCTGACACGGCTCAGCTTGACAAGAAGTTTGCCAAGGGCTTCATCACTGAGATCGGCGGACGTACATCACATTCAGCCATCATGGCCAGAAGCCTTGAGATCCCGGCTATCGTAGGCTGTAAGGATATCTTAAGCATGGTCAAGGCTGGCGACGTCGTTGTCCTTGATGCTCTGAAGGGTGATGTCATCATCAATCCTACGGAAGAAGAAGTTAAGAAGTATAAGGCAAAGGAAGCCAAGTATCTTGAAGAAGTACTGGCATTAAAGGCCTTCAAGGATCAGCCGTCAGTTTCAGTAGACGGCCACAAGATCACTCTGGCAGCCAACATCGGTACACCGGATGACGTAATCGGTGCCAACGACAACGGTGCAGAGGCCATCGGCCTGTACCGTACGGAATTCCTGTACATGAACAGCCAGGCACTTCCAACTGAGGAAGAGCAGTTCGTAGCCTACAAGAAGGTTCTGGAAGCCATGGAAGGCAAGGAAGTCGTAGTAAGAACACTTGACATCGGCGGTGACAAGAAGCTGCCATATCTGCCAATTGATCCGGAAATGAACCCGTTCTTAGGTTACAGGGCAATCAGACTGTGTCTGGACAGAAAGGACATCTTCAGAACCCAGTTAAGAGCTCTGATCAGAGCCAGCGCCTTCGGTTCACTGGCAATCATGTTCCCGATGATCGCAACTGTTGCTGAATTCAATGAAGCCAAGGCAATGTACGAAGAAGAGAAGGCCAAGCTCATCGCTGAAGGTGTCAAGGTTGGCGACCACATCCAGGTAGGCATGATGGTTGAGATTCCGGCCGCTGCCGTACTGGCTGACCAGTTCGCAAAGGTAGCCGACTTCTTCTCAATCGGTACAAACGACCTGATCCAGTACTCAATGGCTGCTGACAGAATGAGTGAAAAGGTATCTTACCTGTATCAGCCGTTCAACCCATCAATCCTGCGTCTGATCAAGATGACGATCGACGGCGCTCACAAGGAAGGCAAGTGGGTAGGCATGTGCGGTGAAATGGCCGGCGAACCTGATGCCATCAGCGTATTAATGGGCTTAGGACTCGATGAGTTCTCAATGAGTGCAACAAGCATTCTGAGAGCCAGAAGCATCGCCAACAAGCTGTCTTATGAAGAAATGAAGAAGCTTGGTGAAAAGGCAGTTGCCTGCAGCACACCTGACGAAGTTCTGGAAATCATCCACAATACAGTTAAGTAGTAAAAGAAAAAAGCCGCGATTCAATTCATTTCATTCGCGGCTTTCATTTGCTCTCTTGGCGGCTTCAACTACGTGAGATACAAGTACTGAAGTCGTTACCGATCCGACACCTCCCGGTACCGGAGTTATCTTATCTACGATCGGCTCAGCCTCCTCAAACAGAACATCTCCGCAGATCTTCTGCTTTTCTTCGCTGTAGGTGATGCCGACGTCTATCACGGTCTGTCCGGGACTCAGATAGTCAGCCGTTACGGCTTCGATTTCACCCATGGCCGATATCAGTATTTCTGCCTTGCGGGCTATTTCACTGACATTGACTGTCTTCCGGTGACAGATCGTTATCGTTGCGTTTCTGTTCATCAATAACATTGCCAGCGGTCTGCCGACTACCAGTGAACGTCCCAGAATGACGGTGTTCTTTCCCGTTACGTCAATGCCGTAATAATCAAGTATTTCGACTGCGGCCTGAGCAGTGCAGGGAGCAAAGCCTCTGGCTGTTCCGGTAAATACCCCGGCTAAAGAACCGTCCGTACACCCGTCAACGTCCTTTTCAGGCCTGATGTACTGCCTGGCTTTTTCATTGTCCAGATGCTTTGGTACCGGTCTTAATAACAGGATCCCATGGATCTCATCATCGTTATTCAGCTCATCAAGTCTGTCATAGAAGTCATCCTTTGGGATGTCTGCGGGCAATACGACGCTGATGGTCCTTACACCGATGGAGTCGCATCTTTTGATGGCATTTCTCTCATAGGCAATGTCATTTTCTTTTTCGCCAACCCTGACAATGGCCAGGGCAGGGGTTATTCCTTTTTCTTTTAATGTTTCAACGTCTTTTCTGCTTCTTTCATTTATGAAGGCAGCGACGTCCTTGCCTCTCAGGATCTCAGCCATCTGACAGCCTCTTTTCTATGTTTTTATAGCACTTAAGAGCTCTTCTGGCATATTTCCTTAGGAGATCCTCAGCTTCATTATCCAGCCTTTCAGCATATTCCCTGTCTTTCATGAGACGGGTATTGACCCTGATGTTGATCATGGCGCCGTATAAGGCACCGTGAGCGAGCATTACGGATGTCGCTGCATCTGATACGGCAATTTTTGATCCGATTACTGCAAGTCTTTCATCAAGTTCTATTACTCTGGTACACAGCTTAAGAATGTGGAAAGGGGAGCTGGCAGCTTCTCTAAGGCAACTCTCAAGCCTTGCTGCGTAGCCTTCGGCATCCTTATCCATTGAATAAGCCTTTGCAAGAGGGGCAAAAGCCTCAGCGTCTTCATTGATACTGTTAAGAAGAGATGCCCTAAGTGAATCAGCTTCCTGCATGATGGCCTGTATTTCCTCTTCGTATTCAGCATATTTCTTCTTTCCCGTCGTCAGACTGGTGACCATCTCTGCCAAAGAGGCAGCCAGCGCTCCGGTCAGACCGCTTACGCCTCCGCCTCCAGGTACGGGATCCTTGGATGCAGTAAGCCGGGTAAATTCCTCAATTGTCTTATTGAACATGGTTAACTCCCTAGAACAGGCCAGTGATAACGCCGTTTTCATCGACATCGATCTTTTCGGCTGCCGGTACCTTCGGCAGTCCCGGCATGGTCATGATGTCGCCGGTCAGTGCAACGATGAATCCGGCTCCGGCAGATACCTTCAGGTTTCTGACGGAAATGCGGAAGTTGCGCGGTGCACCCAGCTTGTTTGGATCGTCAGTAAATGAATACTGGGTCTTGGCCATGCATATCGGCAGATCCGAGAAGCCCATTGATTCCAGCTGGATCAATTGCTTGGAGGCGTTGCCTACCAGATCAACGCCGTCAGCGTGATAGATCCTTCTGGCAATGGTTTCAAGCTTTTCCATGATACTCATGTTCAGGTCATAGCTGTAGGTGAAATCATTTGGCTGTTCACAGAGTCTTACGACTTCTTCAGCCAGTTTTACTCCGCCTTCACCGCCCTTGGCCCATACTTCGCTTAAGGCAACGTTTACGCCAAGTTCACGGCATCTGTCTTCTATGAGCTTAAGTTCAGCTTCCGTATCAGTAGGGAATCTGTTTATGGCAACTACGCAAGGCAGTTTATATACGTTGGTAATGTTATCCACGTGCTGCAGGAGGTTTGGCATTCCTTTCTCCAGGGCTTCAAGGTTTTCCTTGCCCAAATCGACCTTATTGACGCCGCCATTGTGTTTCAGAGCTCTGACTGTAGCGACGATGACGACAGCATTCGGCTTCAGTCCTGCCATGCGGCACTTGATGTCCAGGAATTTCTCGGCACCCAGGTCAGCACCGAAACCGGCCTCGGTTACGGCGTATTCACCAAGTTTCAGAGCCATTCTGGTAGCTGTAACTGAATTACAGCCATGGGCAATGTTGGCGAACGGTCCGCCATGGATGAAAGCAGGGGTATGCTCAAGAGTCTGAACCAGATTAGGCTTCAATGCATCCTTAAGCAGGGCAGCCATGGCTCCCTGAGCCTTCAGGTCACCGGCTGTTACCGGCTGATTGTCATAGGTATATCCGACGACTATTCTTGCCAGTCTGCTCTTGAGGTCAGGAATGTCAGATGCCAGACACAGAACGGCCATTACTTCGGAAGCTACCGTTATGTCAAAGCCATCCTGACGCGGTGTGCCGTCACTTCTGGCACCCAGACCGTCTATTATGTTTCTTAGCTGTCTGTCGTTCATGTCAACGGCACGCTTCCAGGTTATTCTTCGCGGATCGATGTTGAGGGAGTTGCCTTGCTGAATGTGGTTGTCAAGCATGGCAGCCAGAAGGTTATTGGCAGCGCCGATGGCATGGAAGTCACCGGTAAAGTGCAGGTTGATGTCCTCCATTGGGACTACCTGAGCATAACCGCCGCCGGCAGCTCCGCCCTTGATGCCGAAAACCGGTCCAAGTGACGGTTCTCTTAAGGCAACTACGGACTTCTTTCCAATCTTTCTTAAAGCATCGGACAGGCCAACGGTAGTCGTCGTCTTTCCCTCACCGGCAGGGGTAGGGTTGATGGCGGTTACCAGGATCAGCTTTCCGTCCTTCTTATCAGCGTTTTCCTTGAGAAATCTGTAATCAATCTTGGCCTTATATCTGCCGTACATCTCAACATACTCTTCCGGTATGCCAAGTTCCTCAGCTATTTCGGCAATGTTCTTCTTTTCACAGCTCTGAGCGATTTCAATGTCAGTTAACATGAAAGGCACCTCCTTATTATCCGATTCATCTGAGATGATGTTGTTTCCAATACATATAGTATAGCAGATTTAGGACTGCTGATGAGAAACTGCTTTTGCATAGTTACTAATATGTTGTCATCGCTGCTTTCTTTATGTGAAAAATAATTATGTTTTGATTATGAAAATATAGTACAATACTATTGCTGAAGGATTGGCCGAGCGGATTAAGGCACCATCTTGGAAAGGTGGCGTAGTGAAAGCTACCATGAGTTCGAATCTCATATCCTTCGCCATTTTTGTGGAATACTGAAGAAGGGCATGTAAATGAGCGAAAAGAAAACAAAGAAAAAAGGCGGATTACCAATCATTCCAGTCATACTGCTGGTTGTCTTTCTTGGCGTTGCCGTCTTCAGTCTGATAAAGATCATAACTATCAACAGTGAATACAAGGAAAGTGAAAAGGAGTACAACGACATTGCCAAGGATGCGGTCATCTTCGTTGATGACAGTGACCAGCAGGCCGGCGATTCAGCCATCATTCCTTATCCGCTCTTCAATCATGAGTATCTTAAGGAAAGAAACAGCGACTACGTGGGCTGGATCCAGATCGATGATACCGAGGTAAATTACCCGGTTACCTATGGAGTTGACAATGAATACTACGTCAAGCATTCATTTGACGGCAGATGGACTTCATCAGGATGCATCTTCACTGACTGCCGCAACGCTGCTGACTTCTCATCGTTCCAGACCATTCTGTACGGTCACTCAATGCTGGACCATTCAATGTTCTTCACCCTGCAGAGATATCCTAGATCCGATTTCTTCTACAGTCATCAGAACGTTGAAATATACAGGGACAACAAGCTGTTCATCTATACTGCATTCTCGTTCTTCAAGACGGAATCAGACAGCTACGTCTACTTCACGGATCTTAACAGCGAAAGCGACAATCAGGCATTTGCCAACCGACTGATCAGAGATTCCTACTACAACACCGGAATCAGCGTTTCAGGAAGTGACAAGATCATAACCCTGTCGACCTGCGTCAACCCGACCGGACCTGAAAGGTGGGTACTCCACTGCAAGCTGACAGATGTAATTGATCTGAGCGAATATTATCACTAAGACATCCCACGCATGTGGGATTCTGTTTTTCAAGGAGAAACAATTATGAAGATCATGCGCGACTATCCGCAGGTAACAGTATCCAAGAAGGGCGAGAGATGGCTTGATAACGGTCATCCCTGGGTCTATGAGAGTGACGTTACCGGCATAACGGGCAATCATGAAAACGGCGACATCGTCGATGTAATAGGGCCAAAGGGCAAGTACCTTGGTTCAGGTTTCCTGTCTCTTGCCAGCAAGATCAGAGTCAGGATCTTCAGCAGGGACTCTTCCAGCAGCTATGATGAGGATTTCTGGTACAGGAGGATCAGATACGCCTGGCAGTACCGTAAGACCGTCATGGACAGCCTGCAGTCCTGCCGCATGATATTCGGGGAATCCGATCAGCTGCCCGGGCTGACCGTAGACAAGTTTGATAAGATCCTGGTTACTCAGATCGTTACCTACGGGATGGAAAAGATAAGGGATACCGTTTATCCATTGCTGGTAAGGGTGCTGGAGGAAGACGGCTATGAAATCGATGGCATCTATCAGCGTAACGATGTCAATAACCGCCAGCTGGAAGGCCTGGAACTTTACAAGGGCTGGTACCAGCTGAAGGACAGAGACATTCCCGACTATGAGGAAACGGTAATTGAGGAAAACGGCATAAGATATTACGTAGATTTCGTTAATGGTCAGAAGACCGGTTACTTCCTTGATCAGAAGCGTAATCGCCGCCTTGTCGGCGAGATTGCAAGGGGAAAGAAAGTGCTTGACTGCTTTACCCATACCGGATCGTTCGCCCTTAACTGTGCTTATGGCGGTGCTGCCTCGGTTACTGCCGTTGACATCTCCCAGACAGCCCTGGATCAGGCAAAAAGAAATGCCGACATGAATGACCTGAAGGTAAACTTCGTTCAGGCTGATGTCTTTGAATATCTTGAGAAGGTCAGAAAGAAGGAATATGATCTGATCATCCTGGATCCTCCGGCTTTCACCAAGAGCCGTAAGACAGTCGATCACGCCTATAACGGTTATCTGGAGATCAACATGAAGGCCATGAGTCTGTTATCAAGGGGAGGGTATCTGGCGACCTGTTCATGTTCGCACTTCATGCCTCACGAACTGTTTGAAAAGATGCTGAAGGAAGCGTCATACAGGACGGGATATCAGCTGAAACTCATTTCCGTAAGTCAGCAGAACCGTGATCATCCGATCATGCTGAACGTTCCGGAAACCGATTATCTGAAATTCTACATCATTCAGATAGTTTAGAGAAACTCTTAAGAGCACAAAAAAGCGAAGGTTTCAAGCCTTCGCTTTTCATTAGAACTTATCGGTACCGTCTTCGTCGTAGGCTCTGAGCTTAAGTGATCTCAGAGTTACGCTGTCTGACTTGCTGTAGACGAATACACGCGGAACGCTGTGGACGGTCCTTGCACATAAGCCGGCATATACAGCGGTCGGGAAGTCATCAATTGCCATTATTACTCTGGCCTTATTCTCAAAGTGGGCCATGGCTTCCGGATCTCTGATGTCGCGGTTTACAAGAACGTGCCTGTCAGGTTTTTTAAGCCTGTTGAAGGCATCTTTATCCTTGTCGATTATTATCATGGGCTTCCTGGCTTTGTTTGCCAGAACGCTTCCAAGCCTGCCACAGCCAACCAGAACGGTGCTTATGCCATGTTCAACAAATTCTTCCTTGTCAAAATACCTCTTTTTCGGTGCTACTTTTACTGCCACTGCAAACACCTCCTTGTCAATTAGATTATACAATGATAACAATGCCTCTACAAATGAAAAGAACATGCATGATAATTTATCAATGTGAAGTTTTTGTTATGTTATAATACAGGTATCTAGGAAAGGAATAATACATAATGGTCGATAAAACTACTTTCACTGTGAACGCAGCGAATCTCACCATGCGCATTCAGCAGGCTGAGATGTATCTGAAGGAATTTGAAAATGAAGTTAAGAGAGCCAACGGTGCATCGGGAATCTTCCGTTCCAAGGAAGACGCTCTGTCACGCATCATGATCCTCAATGAATTTGCGCCGGATGATCCGAGAGTCAAGGAACTGTTTGACAGGGCAAGAGCATGCATCATGGGCTCAACAGGTAATTTTACTACCATTACCCATGACATGATCGTCTATCTGGAGAATGAAGAGAACCTGAGACAGATGTATGCCAAGAAGAGTGAGGATGGCTGGAATGCCCTCATTGCCCAGTATCAGGACAAGATGCTGGATAAGGTCTTCCCGGCTCCTGAAGTCAGGAAGGAACCTCTGGAACAGTATCAGGGCAAATATGTCATTCTTGACGAGATCAGATATCCGGCCAACCAGTTCATGGGTGTTACCGGTGAATACATATGGGTAGGCAAGCGTTCAACCGGCATGTATTTCGTAGAGATAGATACCAGAAGATGGCTTGGTCCGTATGAGGCCGTAAAGCGTTACAGAAGACTGGTTGACACCACCATGATGGAAGTTGACAAGTGGACGATATTAGGCGAGATCACCGACATTACCATGGAGATTCCGGAAGCCGGCGAAAAGAAGGTTGGCGGTCCAGTTTACGCGCCAATCGTTGAGCCCGTTGCCCTGTATGTTCCGGGACATGTCCTGGGCATTTACGACAGGGAAAGTGAGAAGAGCGGATACTTCGTAGGCGAAGATGAAGTAGCAGCCATCAAGGAAGGCTGGTATACCGAAAAGAGCATACCGGAAGACGTTACTCCGGAAAGACTCGTCGAGATATTCCGTCAGGCAATCAAGGAAAAGAACTATGATCTGTACGCAGAGTGCATACAGGAGGAAAGAAGACAGAATCCGACACAGGAATCACTGCTGCTGTATCACTGGGATCTGCATCAGGAAAGATTCCATGGCGAATATGTCCATGCTGAAGTTGTTCCTGAAGCTACCAAGATCACGGTAGTCAAGGGCTATGATGACAATAACGGCCTGGATTCCTACTTCCTGTCAGCGGAAGATCAGAAGAGCATCGCTGCCAGATACGGTGACAAGGTCGAATACGCTTCCGTACAGACGGTATCGTTTGACAAGAACGGCAAGCAGCTTGGTTCACCGGTGAGAAGGAACCTCATCAGAACCAACGGCGGCAGATGGTACGTAAGAGATTATGAGATCAGATTCTAGGGAATCGGGATGGAGATTGAACTATGTCAGAATTGGATTTAAGCAATGAAGTATTTGATCCCAGTTCATGGGAAAACCTTGATGAAGGTCAGATAAAGGACGAGCTGTCCGGACTCATCAAGCGCATTAACAACGTTTCAGCTCTTCTGGAAAAGATGGTAGCTGACAGTGACTACGACAATACGGAGAAGTACTTCACGCGTCTGATTACCGAAGATCTGTCCATGAGCGGATTCGTCAGACTGTTTTATACCAACAACAAGACAATATTCGGTGATTACAAGGATGAGAATTCAGCCCCGCCATGGTACGGCAATCTGCCTGCTCAGCAGAAGAAGTACTTTGACGAATGTCACCGCTACTTCCTGGATGCCGTTCACCTTGTAGAACCGATAGAATTACTGGGCAGGGCCATGAGCCTGATTCCTCTTGAGGCATCATTCAAGTATCAGGAATCAGTTCTGAACTTCGGCGGGGCAGGATTTACGGAAGATCTTTATCAGAAGATCAACGATGACATGACGAAGATAACGGAACTCTTCAAACTGACATGGAGCGGGCTGAACAGAAACGCCGTCAGATCGGCCAGGTATTACCGGGAAAACGTGCAGAAGCTTTCTTCAAGCGCCATGGAACAGGGTTACCGTGAAGCCAGAAAGGAAGACTACAAGTTTGAAATTGAGGTAAGAAAGCTCAACCAGAGGTTCTTTGTCAACAACAACGGTACAGTCAGTGTGGAACCTGGTTTCCATGCCGACATGAAGATCATCGACAAGTATCTCTCAGAGATAATTGCCCTTGGCAACATTGAAGACAGCCTCAATAAGAGCATTAATGATTTCCCGAAAATCAGCGAACAGCTTAACGCAGCCTATAACAACGTAAAGCAGCCGGCATTCAGACAGCTTGTCGACACGCTGTTCAAGCTCAAGGATACGCTGTATGACTATGCCGAGGCCGGCATTCATGTATTCCAGAGCTATAAGAACCGCGATACGGATTCACCATACTGCTTCGTCAGAAAGCTTCCGGCTTTCTCTTCAATGACCGGTCAGTACGGTCTGTATGCCAGAAGCTCCGACCCGTGGCATGACGGTACGGATTTCTACAATCTGTACAAGGACGCCGCAATGGCCATTGAGGAACAGTATCAGCAATACGTATATCAGCATGGCCTGCTGAATGGTGAGAGCTGACTTAATGACAGATAATGACGGGGAGAAACATCTCCCCGTTGTTTTTTTACTATTTGCAGGAAAATGTTTGAAATCTCAGAACATTGTGCTAAAATAATTACACGGCCTGTTGGTGAAGCGGTTCAACACATCGCCCTCTCAAGGCGACATTCACGGGTTCGATTCCCGTACAGGCTACCATTGACAACGAACTCCCGCAAGGGAGTTTTTGTTTTGAAAAAGAAAGCCGGAATATACTATAATTATGTCAAAGAGGAAAGGAACATAATCGTGGAAAGATACTTTGGAGAAAAGACGCCGAAGCTGGGTTTCGGCTTGATGAGACTTCCCAAGCTGGAAGACGGATCAATTGACGTTGAACAGACAAAGACAATGGTCGACATGTTTCTGAAGGCCGGCCTGACATATTTTGATACGGCATACGTATATGATAACGGCGAATCTGAGAAGACCGCCAAGGTCGCTCTGGTAGACCGTTATCCGCGTGACAGCTTTACTCTGGCTACCAAGCTTAACGGTGCCATGGGCAAGCCTACCGTCGAACAGGCCAAGGCTCAGCTGTACACCTCACTTGAAAGGACAGGAGCAGGCTACTTTGATTACTATCTGCTTCATGCCGTTCAGGAAAACAACTATAAGACCTATGAGGAATACGGCTTATGGGACTACGTTAGAGAAGCCAAGGAAAAAGGCCTCATAAAGCACTGGGGCTTCTCATTCCACGCTACTCCTGAACTGCTTGATCAGCTGCTGACTGAGCATCCTGATGCTGAATTCGTCCAGCTGCAGATCAACTACGCAGACTGGGACAATCCAAACGTTCAGTCCAGAAGGTGTCTGGAAGTTGCCAGAAAGCACGGCAAGAGCGTTGTCGTAATGGAACCTGTCAAGGGCGGCATGCTGGCAAATCCGGTAAAGGAGATCCAGGATGTCTTCAGAGAAGCCGATCCAGAGGCATCATTTGCATCGTGGGCAATCAGATTCGTTGCTTCACAGGACGGCATTCTGACCGTACTGTCTGGCATGAGCAACATTGAACAGATGGCTGACAACACTTCATACATGTCCGACTTCAAGCCTCTTAGTGAAGAGGAAATGAAGGTTATTGAAAAGGTACAGGATATCTACAAGAACATCAATACTATACCTTGTACTGCATGTCATTACTGTACCGAAGGCTGCCCGATGGGCATTCCGATCCCTGACATCTTCAGAGTCAGAAACAATCAGATGCTGCAGTCAGATGACCCGAAGGCCAGGGAAAGATATGAGAGAGTGACCCTGGACAAGGGCAAGGCCAGTGACTGCATCCAGTGCGGTCAGTGCGAATCCGTATGTCCTCAGCACATCAACATCATTGAAAGACTGATCGACTGCGCAGAAAACCTCGAATAGCACAACAAGAGCATCCCAAGGATGCTCTTTTTTTGTTACAATAGAGTTTGATGAACAGGGGAGATTAACATGAGTGAAAGATCAACCGTGCTTGGCGAATACGCAGCCATAAAAAGAGACAGGGAAAGAAGAGACAGAGGCAGAAAGATAGCCATCGTTGGTGCTGTCGTTGCGGTAATAGCCGCCATTGCCATTGCCGGTCTGGTATATTACAAAAACAGTACCATGTCATGGACAGATGAGATGTGGTATCAGCATGCCCAGGAACTCTGGCCCGGCCAGAAGGACAGTGTTTCCTACTGGTCTCTAAGCAGTAGCGTATTCATAGAAGACAATGACTCTGATTATGACAATAACTGCGTTGAATCCTTCCACCTGTACTATACATGTTCACCGGTAAGCTATCAGCTGGAGATGAACAGTGACAGACTGCATGACCGCAGAGTTGAGTATGAGCTTGCTCAGAACATCGAGATAATCAGTGAAAACAACTACTTCAGCCTGGTAGTGAACGGAAATGATCCAGGTTATCTCTGCAGACAGAAGCCGCCGGTAGCTGATGAGTGGCTGAATGACTATTCACTGAACAACATCTTCCTGCCTGAACTGGAAAGTGCTGATGATATAGCCTTTTCCTACAGGGAAAGCAACAGTAATGAGCTGTTCATTACATTAGATGAAAACAGGATCCCGGCGAATATCCGCAAGGCGATCATAAAAGACATGTTTGGATCGAACTCTGATGCTGATGAGGTCATCATTGCCAGCTGTGAACTGTCCGTCAGAGTAACGGAAAGTGAAATAAAGGGCTGGACCATCAGCATTCAGGCGGCTGACAAAAATGTTGGCTGGGTTAATTACTACCGCTCATATTACATGGCAAAGGACGACGGATTCTATTACAGGGTACAGGATGGTGTTCCGGTATCCTCCTGGGATGAAGTCGAAGAATACAGAAACATCACACCGGTAAATTACTGGCAGGAGATCGAAAATGGCAATTAGCATATACAGAGGAAACATCATTTCCAGCAAAAGCTGGGATGAAATGGAAGTACATGAAAGAGGATACGTTGTCGTTGAGGATGGCGTCATATCAGGCGTTCATGATGAGTTGCCCGAGGAGTACGCAAAGTACGATGTCTGTGACTGCGGTGACAGGATAATAATACCGGCTTTCTCAGATCTGCACATGCATGCCCCGCAGTATGTCGAGCGGGGAGTTGGCATGGACTGTCTGCTGTTTGAATGGCTGAATACCTACACATTCCCCCAGGAAAGCAGGTTTGCCGACAGAGACTATGCCGGAAAGATCTATCCGCAGGTCATAAGGGATTTCATCAGACACGGCAGTCTGCAGGTCAATCTGTTCTCGACCATTCACTATGAGGCATGTGACATACTGTTCAGGATGCTCATTGACAGCGGCCTTTACGCCTATGCCGGAAAGATCAACATGGACATGAATTCTCCTGAATACTACGTTGAAGACACTGAAGAATCGATCAGGGAAACAGAAAGATTCATTCAGGAACATCTTGATCTGAGTGACAGGGTAAAACCGATCATCATACCGAGATTTGCCCCGACATGTTCGGAAAGGCTTCTAAAGGGACTTGGAGAACTGTGCAGGAAGTATGACGTAGGCGTTCATACCCACCTGGTTGAATCAAAGGCAGAGGCAGCCTGGTCTAAGGAACTTTTCCCGATGTGTGCATCAGATGGCGAGATATATGAAATGACAGGTCTGTTACAAGGAAACGGACCGAAGATCTTCGCCCATGTCATATTCCCGACGGAAACTGAAGACAGGATATTCAGAAAGTATGGCGCTGTTTCAGTACACTGCCCGGATGCTACGACAAACATAACTGCCGGCATCATGCCCGTAACCTCACTGCATGAGAAGGGCTATGACATTGCCATCGGTTCAGATGTTGGCGGCGGCCATTTCTTTGGAATCTACCGTCAGATAAGCAGGGTACTGCAGCTTTCCAAGATGAAGGAATTCTACGAAGAAGACTACAAGAGAGCAGTATTTGCCAATGCCTTCTACATGGCTACCGCAGCCGGCGGAAAGGTATTCGGCAACATTGGAAAGATTGAAAAGGGCTATAAGTTCAATGCCCTGGTCATTGACAACATGCAGGATGAGGGATTCAGGATTCCGGTTCTGGAAGCGCTGGAACGCTTCTGTTACATCGGCGATGACCGCAACATAAGGGAGAGATTCATAGACGGTGTCAGAATCGATCCTGACGAAGTATACAGGAAGTTAATTGAGAAGTATTAGAATGAAGAAGTATCGCATTTTTGTCATAAATCCGGGATCAACTTCAACGAAGCTGTCCCTTCATGAAAATGAGAAATGTCTGTTTTCAACAGATGTTTTTCATGATTCTTCAGTACTGAAGACGTTTCCAACCATCAACGATCAGCTTGACTACCGCATGAAGGTGGTCAGTGAGTTTCTCAGAGAAAACGCAATAGATCTGAAGGGGATCGACGCCATAGTAGGAAGAGGAGGCGGGTGTTATTCCATCGTCTCAGGCATCTATGAAGTGAATGAAAAACTGCTGGAAGATACCAGAAACTGTGCTGGAGGTCTTTATCATTCCTCAAATCTCGGCGTTCAGATGGCCGAAAGACTGCACAGGGAATATGGCGGCATCTGTCTGATGATGGATCCTCCAGTCGTGGACGAACTGCAGGATCTGGCCAGAATAACCGGTGTAAAGGGCATCTACAGAAGAGCGATCTGTCATGCGCTGAACCTTAAGGCAGCTGCCCGCAAGCATGCTCAGAGGATTGGCAGAAGGTATGAGGATCTGAATCTGATCGTCTGCCACATTGATGGCGGCATTTCCATTACGGCTCATGAAAAGGGCAGAATGATCGACGGCAACGATGCCGGTGGCGGTGAGGGGCCGTTTACGCCGACCAGAATGGGAACAATGGCCGTTACGGACATCAACCGCTATCTGTGGAATAAAAGCAGTGAAGAGATCAGATCAATGTGCTCACAGACAGGAGGTCTGTCCAGCCATTTCGGAACCTCGAATTCCGATACCATCCACAGGATGATGGAAGAAGGAAACAGAGAAGCTGAAAGAGTGTGGAAGGCCATGATCTATCAGACTGCCAGATATATCGGAGCAATGGCGGCAGTACTTAAGGGAAAAGTCGACGGAATCGTTCTTACCGGAGGTCTTTGCCGATTTGACGATGTAATTGACATGATCAGGGAACACTGCGAATGGATTGCACCTGTCAGTGTTTATCCCGGTGAATTTGAGCATGAAACAATGGCCATGGGAGCTCTCAGGGTACTAAGAGGCGAAGAAGAGATGAAACAGTATCCGGGCAAACCGGTTTGGGAGGGGTTCGATGGTAGATCTGAGTGACAAGGAATTCTGGTTTACCAAGGGAACTGCCAAGTCAGCAGCCTATGAATACATAAAGGATTATGAACTGACCGATGAAGAGACTGACTTTCTGTATTTCTGCATCTGCTCAATAATCATTGAATGTCTGTTTGAGAGTTTCAATATCAAGGAAGATCCCGAACAGTATGCCAGAATGCTGTACCATGGGGAAACGGCGATGGTCGGTTACATTGCCAGCGAGGATCCAGAACTCTTCAACAGCAAGATCTTCAAGCTGAGTCTTCTGATGAAGGACAGGTCAAGAGTAGTGGAAGATTACTTCTATGAGACCCTGTTAAGCAGGAAGGCCGAAAAGTACAGCTATGAACTTTACAAGGACTTTCTGAGGGACATTTACGTTGACATCGTTACCAATAAGGATGACCTGGTAAATGCGGTACATAAGAAGTTCGTGAAATAAGTGAATTGAATCACAAGCCCGGTCAATACGGGCTTTTTGCATGCCTTCATAAAGTATAATTAAGTCAGATAAAGGAGATAAGAATAATATGAGTTATCCTAAGCTGTTTGAGCCGGGGAAGATAGGCAATCTGGAGATCAGAAACCGTATCGTCATGCCGGCAATGGGCTGTTCACTTGCTGAAGTAACCGGTGAACCAGGCCCGAGAATGATCAGATACTACACCGACAGAGCAAAGGGCGGAGCTGGTCTGATCATTACAGAAATCACCCGTGTTGATGATGAGACAGGCGTAGGTACGCCTAATCAGTTAAGCGTAACCAATACCCATGTAATCGGTCAGCTGTCAAGACTGGTTGAATCCGTTCATACCTATGGCACAAAGCTGTTCGTTCAGCTGCATCATCCGGGCAATCAGACTCCAAGCCGTCTGATCGGCGGCAAGCAGCCGGTATCTGCATCAGATGTTACCTGTAAGGTAATCGGCGAACAGCCAAGAGCCCTGACAACTGAAGAAGTAGAGGCAATGGTCAGAAAGTTCGTTACCGGTGCAGTTATTGCTCAGAAGGCCGGTGTTGACGGCGTTGAGATTCACGCTGCTCACGGTTATCTGGTAAGCCAGTTCCTTTCACCTTATACAAACAAGAGAACTGACAAGTACGGCGGAAGCTTTGAAGCCAGACTGCGTTTCATCACGGAGATCATCATGGGCATCAAGGCATACTGCGGTCCTAAGTTCCCGATTTCCGTCAGAATGAATGGCGATGACTTCCTGCCTGGCGGCATTACACTGGAAGACAGCGTCAAGATCGCCGTATATCTGGAGAAACTCGGCGTAGCCTGCATCAACGTGAGCTGCGGCATGTACGATTCAGGTGCAACCATCATTGAACCGTCATACTTCGCTGAAGGCTGGAAGAAGCACCTAAGCACAGCCATAAAGAATGCCGTAAGCATTCCTGTCATCGCCGTTGACAACATCAAGCACCCATCCGTAGCGGAAGCACTCCTTGAAGAAGGTGCAAGCGACTTTGTCGGCATTGCCAGAGGTTTCCTGGCAGATGCCAACTGGGGTGTAAAAGCCAAGAAGGGCGAAGACCTTTATATCAGAAAGTGTCTTGGCTGCATGGAATGCTTCAGGATCCTCAATGATGGCTTACCACTTGGCTGTACGCTGAACCCGATCCTGGGCAGAGAATTTGAGTTTGGTGAAGACAAACTGGTCAGAAACGGCAACGGTACTCCTGTAGCCGTAGTCGGCGGCGGTCCTGCAGGCATGCAGGCTGCTCTGGTACTGGCAAAGCGCGGATTCAGGACAATCCTGTTTGAAGCAGGTGACAGATTAGGCGGTACCGTCAATCTGGCAGCCATGCCTCCAAACAAGACAATGCTGGCAGAGTTCGTAGAAACTCAGAAGGCTGAAATTGAAAAGGCCGGTGTAGAAGTAAGACTGAATGCAAAGGCTGACGTTGAAACCCTGAAGGCCTGTGGCGTAAAGGCCGTATTCATGGCAACAGGCGGCAAGGCCGTAAGACCGAATCTGCCTGGCATTGAAAAAGCCGTAACTGCCGAAGACGTACTGGCTGGCAAGGCTGAAGCCAATGGCGACCTGGTCATCGTAGGCGGCGGTGTTACCGGACTTGAGACAGCAGAATTATTAGGCAAGGATCACAAGGTAACAGTTGTTGAAATGCTTGACAAGGTTGGCGGCAACCTGTATCCAAGTGTCGTAATGCATCTGGCTCAGGAGATCATGAAGCAGGGAGGTACCATTGCCAAGTCAACGGCTCTGGTAAGCGTTGAGGATAACGGCGTCAAGGTAAAGGATACCAAGACAGAGGAAGAAAAGTTCATTCCTGCCGATACGGTAATCCTGGCAATGGGTGTCAGAAGTGAAAGACCGCTGATCAGCGAACTGTGCGAGGAGTTCGGCGAAAATGTCGTTCTGGTCGGTGACGCTGACAGACCAGGTCAGATCTATGACGCACTGCATTCTGCCTATAACAGAGCATTCGTATTTGAAGCATAGAAAAGTAAAAAGAGGGGCCTTCGGGCCCCTTTGTCGTACCGGTGTTTATTTTTCATCTTTTAGTGTTAAAAATCATTTTTTGTGATAGAATATATAGCGGACACGGGGTGTAGCACAGCTTGGTAGTGCACTTGGTTCGGGACCAAGGGGTCGCAAGTTCAAATCTTGTCACTCCGACCATTGCAAACAAATCTTTCTGCAGGCAGAAAGATTTTTTTATTTTTGATATAATAATAACAGTACGAAGGAAGCGATAATATGAACATAAAATGCCCAAAGTGCGGAGAGGTGTTCAAGGTAGATGACACCGGATACGCTCAGATACTTAAACAGGTCAGAGATGATGAGTTTGCCAGAGAACTGCATGAACGGGAGCACCAGCTGCTTAAGGAGAGGGAAAGTGCCGTTACCATTGCCAGAAACGAGGTAGAAAAGCAATACCGCGATGATCTGGCCAGAAAGGACATTGAGCTGACCCAACTGAAGGCTGAGATCAGTAACTTTGACAATGAGAAGTCCATGGCCGTAACCACTGCCTTAAGTGAGAGGGACAGAAGGATCGCTGAACTTGAGGAAAAGATCAGACAGGCCAATGAAAACATGAATACCGTCATCCAGGGGAAGCTCGCTGAAAAGGAGAGACAGCTGGTCGATCTGCAGGGTAAGCTTGCCAGCTCAGATCTGCAGAAGGAACTGGCAGTCAACAAGGCTAGAGCTGAAATGCAGGAAGAACTTAATAAGAGACAACAGGACATCACTGAGCTTAACAGTCAGCTGACCAACAAGGAAAATGAATACCTGCTCAAACAGAAGTCTCTGGTCAGTGAATACGAGGAAAAGATCAAGTTCAAGAATGAGGAAATTGAAAGAGACAAGGACTTCAAGGAAAAGATCAAGTTCAAGGATGAGGAGATTGAAAGATACAAGGATTTCAAGAGCAGACTGTCTACCAAGATGGTAGGTGAATCACTGGAAAGACACTGTGAAAATGAATTCAACAAACTGCGTTCCACCGGTTTCCAGAACGCCTACTTTGAGAAGGACAATGACGCCAGGACCGGCAGCAAGGGTGACTACATCTACCGTGACTACGAGGATGGCGTTGAGTTCATTTCCATCATGTTTGAAATGAAGAATGAAATGGATACCACGGCAACAAAGCACAGAAACGAGGACTTCTTAAAGGAACTGGATAAGGACCGCAGGGAGAAGAACTGTGAGTATGCCGTGCTGGTTTCCATGCTTGAGGAAGACAGCGACTACTATAATAGCGGTATCGTGGACATGAGCCATCGTTATGAGAAGATGTATGTCATCAGACCTCAGTTCTTCATCCCGATCATCACGATGTTAAGAAATGCGGCCAGAAACAACGTGGCCACAAAAAAAGCACTGATTGAAACGCAGATGCAGAACATTGACATAACAAACTTTGAAAATGAAATGAATGACTTCAAGGACCGCTTCGGCAAGAACGTGGAGTCAGCGCATAAGGCTTATGAGAGGGCAATTGAAGAGATAGACAAGTCAATTACTCATCTTCAGAAGATCAAGGAAGCATTGCAGACCTCAGGAAATCAGCTGAGACTGGCCAATAACAAGGCTCAGGAGCTGACGGTCAGAAAACTGACCAGAAACAACCCGACGATGGCTGCCAAGTTCGAGGAGCTTAAGAATAAGGAATGATCTGAATGAGCAAGCTGTTTTTCGGCAGGGACGGGAAAAAGGTCTACAGCCGCAAGAGTCTTCTTTACGATAATGAGAGGAACTACTATGATTCCAGCGGCAAGAAGATCGGTTACAGCAGACCGAGTTATTTCATGCCGGGCCAGACGAACTACTATGACAGGAATGGTAAAAAAGTCGGCTACAGTCACAAAAGCTATCTTTATGACAATCAGACTAATTACTACAATAACAGTCATGAGAAACAGGGAACCAGCCGCAAGAGTTATCTTTATGATGATGTAAACGTCTATCATGACAGAAAGCACAGCTATAAGGGCTTTGACGTAAAGCCGATCATTGATCCTTATCCTGATGATGAGAGTAATGCAGCAAGGTCAAAGACGAAACATGAACAGCCGTTCAGAAGAACCGCTGACGTTCATCGCAGCAGCGTCAGCAATCACAGAACTGAAGTTACGGAGAACGGCAATGGAGAATCCAACATTCTTTCCGTTTTAGGCATAATTATCCTGTTGATGATAATCATTGGTGCGATATTGGGATAATACCTGTTTTAAGAGAGTTTTATGGATATTGAAGAATTAAGACAGAGACTGCTGGATTACTACGGTACGGCAGTTAACAGCGGCATTGAGAATGCCATGAGCGAACTGAATGAAATTGAAGACATGAGCGATGAACAGATCATAGCTCTTGCTGAAGAAAACGGATTAGTTTAATTGGGGGAAGAAACATGAATTTCTATGACTATCTTACCTGGAGAGGGGATCTGACATTTGACAGAGATCAGTTCAACATCGTTGACAATCTTCTGTTTGCGTATTCCGCATATACTGATCTCAGAGAAGTAATAACGACGGATGAACCAATAACGGTACATGAGGCAGCTGAGAGGTTCTTCAAACTGCATACTGAAGAGGAATGCCTGAAATCAGGAAGCCTTATTGCTCACGCCCCGGTCGTATTAAGAAGGATGGGTGAGAGCAAGCGTTTCGGTGATCTGCTGATAACGGATTACGTAAGAGAGATAGATGAAGAGACCAGCACGCAGTTCAGTGCCATGCATTTCGTCATCGATAACAGGAATTCATACGTGGCCTTCTGCGGTACTGATGATACGATCATCGGCTGGAAGGAGGATTTCCAGCTGTCATACCGTAAGGTCAATGCCCAGCTGAAGGCAGCAGAGTATCTGAACCGGACGGCTGACAAGTCATTCCATAAGTATTTCGTCGGCGGTCACTCCAAGGGCGGCAATCTGGCGGTATATGGGGCAATGGAGGCCAAGGACAGCGTTAAGAAGAAGATCATCCGCATCTACAGCAATGACGGTCCCGGCATTTCCAGCATTGCCATGAACGAGAAGGAATTCAAGAAGATCGGTAACAGGATGATCAAGGTATTGCCGGAATTAAGCGTATTCGGCATGCTGTTTGACAACCACGAACCAAAGATCGTCGTTAAGAGCGACAAGAACTTCCTCTATGAGCACGATGCCGTAGGTTGGATGGTCAGCGGAACCGACTTTGTCAGAGGAACACTGTCACCTGACTGTTTGGTAATTCAGGACGTACTGAATGAATTCCTGGAGGCCATGACACTTGAGGAAAGAGCCGAGCTTGTTGATCAGATGTACAGTGCTTTCGTGAATGCTGAGAATACGACTGACTTTACCCAGAAGGGATTGTCAGCCGTAATGAAGTTCCTTAAGGAGGTAACCCACCTCAATGAAAATGCCGGTAAGTCAATGGAAAAGCTCCTGCAGATACTGGGCAAGATGCTGACGGAAAGGGCTGAAGGTGCCGTGAAGTCAACGGTAAAGAATGTTACCGATGCATTGCCGGACTTTCTGAAACAGCCTCTGAACAGAAACAGTAAAGCAGAAGAAGAAAAAGATGAAAAGGAATAAGAAAAAGCATCCGTGAGGATGCTTTCATTATCTTAGCTTAACTGCATCAGGCAGGAGTCAAAGAATGTGATGATTCCTTCTTCAACGTCTTCCTTGAGATCGGCATAGTTATGGATCTCATGTCTGTAACCGGGATACAGCATTGTGGTTACTGCATGTCCCGTATCGATCAGCCAGTTGGCTGTCTGGTAAACACCTGTACCGTACTGACCGACAGGGTCCTGGTCGCCGGCAATGTTGTATATCTGCAGACCGACAGGTACTTTCCTGGCCCACTCTTCACCAGTGATGTCCTGCATCATCTGCAGGAAATACAGCCATGCACGGTTGCTGGTTGGCTTGGTAAAGGCATCAAACGGGTCTTCGGCATGGTCCTTCTGAACATATTCGGAATCACAGATCCATTCGTTGCCGAGCTTTACTCCTTCAGTGCATCTGGCAAACATCCAGCCCATGAACGTGGCGCCAAGAGTCGGATCGGCCTCTTCGCCATGTCCCTCATCAACAAGCTTCTGAACGATGGCAATGTTGTTTTCCAGATTCGGCCATACGCCGGTAGTTCCGCAGATGGTAGCGGCGCATAAGTCCGTACCGTACTTGGCAATGTACTGTCTGGTGATGAATGAACCCATGCTGTGACCGAACATGAAATACGGCAGGTCAGGATACTTTTCAACTACAAGATCATGCAGTTTCTTTTCATCTTCCATCATTGTCGTAAAGCCCTTTGTTCCCCAGTCACCCCAGGTATTGTTCTCTACGGCCGTCTTGCCATGACCGACGTGGTCATCGGCAGCAACGATGTAGCCGGCTTCCATGAAACTGGTGATCATGTGCAGATAGCGTCTTGAATGTTCGCCAAAGCCGTGTATCAGCTGGATGATTCCCAGAGGCTTGCAGGCAGGTACGTAGATCCAGCCGTAAACCTGGTCGCGCTCGTTAAAAGACGTGAATTTTACTTCATGTAACATATTATTATTGTTTTCCTTTCCGGCAGCGTTTTCGCTGTCTTATCTCTGATTTAATTCTATCATATTTTGATTTAGTCAGTTATTGTCGTTGACCAAACCGGTCATGAAGTTATAATTTAAGGTAATAGTTTTCAAAGGTAAGGAGGGATTTTATGCCTTGTACAACAGTATTAGTAGGAAGAAAAGCCAGCTATGACGGCTCAACGATGATTGCCAGAAACGATGACGGATTCTTTGACGTCAAGAAGCTGATCGTGGTTGATCCCAAGAAGCAGCCAAGGAAATATAAGAGTGTCATCGGACAGCTGGAAATCGAGCTTCCGGATAATCCGTTAAGATACACTTCAACACCGTCCGTCTCGACAAAGAGAGGCATCTGGGCAGCCAACGGCATCAATGAAGCCAACGTCGGCATGACCGCAACGGAAACAATCACCTCAAATCCACTGGTTCTGGGAGCTGATCCGTATGTAAGATTCAAGAAGGCTGAATCAAAGAAGGAAAAGGATGTTCCCGGCGGAATCGGTGAGGAAGATCTGGTAGTTCTGGTACTGCCTTACATTCACAGCGCCAGGGAAGGTGTTCTGCGCTTAGGCGAATTACTTGAAAAGTATGGAACATATGAGGCCAACGGCATTGCTTTCAACGATAAGGATGAATGCTGGTGGCTGGAAACGATTGGCGGACATCACTGGATGGCCAGAAGAGTAGGGGATGATGAAGTTGTCATCATGCCAAATCAGCTTGGCATTGATTACTTTGATTTCGATGATGCCTATGGCAAGAAGAAGAATTATCTCTGCTCAGCAGATCTGAAGCAGTTTGTTGAGGAGAACCATCTGGATCTCAATACTGACGGCAGATTCAACCCGCGTTACGTATTCGGTTCACATTCCGATTCAGACCATGTATACAATACACCAAGAGGCTGGTTCATGGGCCGCTATTTCTGCCCGACAAAGTACAAGTGGGATGGCGAGAACGCTGACTTCAATCCAGAAAGCGACAACATTCCATGGGCTCTGGTACCGGAAAAGAAGGTTACCGTAGAAGACGTAAAGTACGTTCTCTCATCATATTATCAGGGAACCCCATACAATCCTTACAGCAATGTTGCTGAACCGAAGAAGGGTATGTACCGTTCAATCGGCATCGGCCGTACCGGTGTCATGGCTGTATTGCAGATCAGAGGCTATGTACCTGAGGCAATCAGAGGCGTTGAATGGATCTGCTTCGGCTCAAATGCCTTCAATACGGTAGTTCCTGTTTACACCAACACGGACAGAATGCCGAAGTACCTCTCAGAAGTAGCTCTGGATGTTTCAACGGAGAACTTCTACTGGGGAAGCAGGCTCATTGGAGCATTGGCTGATCATAACTACGGCACATCAATTCAGTTCATCGAACGTTACCAGATGGCTGTTGCCAGCCAGGGTCATCAGATCATCAATGAATACGACAGGAAGATGATCGAAGTCGGCAGGTTTGATCTCATGAACGAGGCAAATGAAAAGCTCGCTGCCATGGCCAGAAAGGAAACGACAAATACCCTTAACAACGTTGTTCTCGATGCCAGCAAGAACATGAAGAACAACTACAACCGTTCAGATAATTAATCACATGAAAAGGACCTGAGGCAATGCTTCAGGTCCTATATTCTTTCTTCGTCTTCGTTGAATATGTGGAAGTAATCCTGATCGAGTCTTATGTGTACTTCCTGATCCCGGAAGTATCTGATCTGATCGGGATTGCTGATCTTTTCAACGGCTGTCAGTGATGTTTCTCCAACTTTCAGGTGAATGATCAGGTCTGATTCGATCATTTCCGGATATTCTATGACTGCCGGTATTCCTTCAGAAGCGATCTCAATGTTCGTGCCACGGATGCCGACGGTTATTTTTTCATTCTTTCTTAATGCCTTTGACTGCTGACGGGTCAGCTTGAAGCGTTCACCCAGAATGGTAAAGTAGCCTTCGGTACTGACCGGTACTTCCTCCAGAAAGTTCATTACCGGTGAGCCGATGAATTCCGCGCAGAATCTGTTTACCGGATAGTTGTAGACATCGGCTGTAGGGGCGTCCATCTGCTTGATGCCGTCCCTGAGAATGATGATCCTGTCGGCAAGTGAAAGGGCATCGTACTGGTCATGAGTCACGTAGACAAAGGTTGTTTTTAACGCTTCGTGGATCCTCTTGAGCTGGGCTCTGAGCTTGTGACGCATGATGACGTCAAGATTGGAGAACGGTTCATCCAGTAAAAGTACTCCCGGTTTCTTGACCAGTGATCTGGCTATGGCCACGCGCTGCTTTTCACCGCCGGATAGATCCTGCGGAAGTCTGTCCAGCTTTTCATCCAGATCCAGCAGTTCGGCGATTCTTCTTACTTCAGGTTCAATTTCCTCTCTTGGAATGTGTTTTACTTCCAGAGGGAAGGCGATGTTCTTGTATACGGTCTGATTGGGATAGAGAGAATAGTTCTGGAAGACCATGGCTACGTCTCTGTCTTCAGGCCTGACGCCAGTATAGTCTCTGTCGTCAAAATAAACCGTTCCCAGAGAAGGTTTCTCCAGTCCGGATATCAGTCTCAACAGTGTGCTCTTTCCCGATCCTGTTGGTCTTAATGTGCAGGTCCAGATGCTGAAGGGCAATGACTCCTTCGTTGGAGGTGTAGGGCATGGTCTTCTGCTGCTCAAGGATAAGCCTCTGCTGCCTGCGGTTGAATAATCCGGTAACTTCCTGGAAAGGGAAGATCTTGGTAACGTCCTCAAATCTGATGTCTGCCATTATTTCTTACCGCTCTTTCTCTTTTCAGACAGCTTTCTGTCAAGATCAAAGGCCGAATCCTCTTCGGCAGCTTCTTCGGTTTCTTCCTGCTGTTCCTGCTGAACCATTTCCTGCAGGTCGTTTTCCTCAATGATCTGCTTCAGATCGTTTTCCAGCGGTCCTCTGATAAGATCGGCATACAGTGCCGGTACGATCAGAAGGGCTAACGGGAAGGCTGAAACCATGAAACCCATGGCTGCCAGCAGGAATACGAATAAAACTGCTCTTAATGGTTTCTTCATCGTAATGAAGGCCGAGATCCTGAATATGGATGACATCGGAGCATCGAATCTGGAAAGCACCGGAGGTATGTATATCAGCATTGGAGTTACTACCAGGGTAATGATTATGCCCAGCATCATGTAAAGCATGCCGAGAATGCTGACCTTATAGAACTGGTAACCGGTCCATAAGCCTTCAAGAATGAAGAGTACGATGACAATGCACAGAACTGACAGCTTCATGCCGCTGATCAGATTGGTCTTGTAGCTTTCAAAGAAGTCTTTGAAGACACCGTTTCCCCGGCCAGGTCCGAATATGATCTTGTTTACAGTGTGATATAAGGCACTGCAGGCTGGTACTATGGTTATTATTGGCAATGAAAACATCAGCCACAGAAAGCTGACTATCAGCATGTTTGCGATCGTTTCAAGTATCTTTATGAATCCGTTATTGTATTCCATTTCTAAAGAGGTGTATCTCCTATTTTCGTTGTGGTTCCTGCCTTAAGCGTTTCACGTTTTCCAAAGGCAGTCATGATCTCAATGTCCGTAGCCGTAGGGTTATAGATCATTGATCCATCTACACTATATTGTAACAAATGTGCCGCGGAAATATAATCCAGTATTTCTCCGTTTGTGGCAAACCAGATGTCCTGGCCGTTCTCACTGATGTATCTTACCAGCTTTTCGATCCTGTCCCAATTATCGTTTCTGTCGAATTCATAGGCGTGTCCCCAGACATAGAAAAGGGAAGTCCTCAATGTCTTTTCCGTAACGAATTTTTCAGCCAGTTCAAACAGCTTTTCATCATTGTGATGGCAGGTAGGATCAAGTTCATAAGGATCTTTCGGCAGTTCAAAGCTGTGTGTTGACCTGACGGTTCTGGCTCCCAGATAGCCGGCCGTCTTCAGCATTTCCTTTACTTCAGCATTGAATAATCCGAAAGGATAGGCAAACATCTTAAGAATGCCTCCGGTAAGCTCCTCCAGTATTCTCTTGTCTTCCAGTATCTCATGCATTGCATAGGGACTGCCCAATGAGCTGATGTCGGAATGATACAGTGCATGGCCCCCGACTTCGTGATTCCTGTACTGTTTTCTAATCTCTTCGGCTGGAATCTTGGAGACGTTAACCGGTGCTTCAGCCGGACTCATGTATCCGAGTGCTCCGCCATTCAGGTTGAACGTACATTTGACATGGTACCTGTCAAACAGTTCAACGAGTCTGCGGTCCTGATAGACGCCGTCATCATAGCTTAACGTAAATGCCTTGTTTTTGCCCTGTGGAAATAGCAGGATGTCAAATCTCTTTCCCATAAATACTCCTTTAAAGAAAAGGTCCACTTTTCAGCGGACCCTGTTTTACTAAATCTTTTCTCCGAAAATCGGTTCCGGTTTGAAGAATCTGAAGGCCGAGTTGTTATCGAAGTCAACGCGGAACTTGTCTCCCTCAAATACCAGATTGTAAGTGTCCTGAATACAGGTTTCAACCCATCTGCCATGCATTACCAGAACATTGTCTTCCTTCCAGTATGCATCACCGAGATACAACTGCGTCAGGTCCTTTTCAGTACCCAGCATGTTGGTGAATCTTGTGCCGTTGGTTGAGAATCTGATCTTCTCGGTTCTGCCGCTTCTTGTCGTGAAGTTCCATACGAAGCCGTAGTTATCGAAATCAAGTGAGAATGTATCGATGCCGTCAGGCTTGGTACCGATCATGAAGTTACCGCCAAATGGGGTAAGGTCACCGTTCTGTACCTTGAACTTCTGGCCGTTGATCTTAGCGGTCAGCGGGCTGAATGGCTGGCAGGCAGGATTACCGATGTTCAGTCTGGCCAGTTTGCGGGTCAGTCTGCCATAGGCTTCATCATCTTCGGCCAATGGGGCATCTCCCTTTATCTTCTCAACGAAGTCCCAGGTGATGTTCAGTGTGCTCTGTGCCCAGTGTGCACCGACTGCTGTCTCGGTAATGGCAATTTCCATGTCGAGATCAGGCAGTACGATGGTGAACTGACCCATGGCACCGTCTGCGCGGTAGGCGCGGTTTGGCTTGCACATCCAGATCTGGAAGCCATAGCCAAGGAAGTTGTCTGAAGCTTCCGGGTTATTGATTGATTCAGTTGCTGAATCGTTCTGATTTGTCGTTGCCAGCTTGACGTAGTCTTCAGCGAGGATTCTTTCGCCTTCCCAGACACCGCCGTCAGCGTAAAGTTTCATCAGACGGAAGTTGTCTTCGGTGGTTGCGTATAGACCGCCGCCGCCTACTTCCATGCCGTCTGCCATGCACATCCATCTCAGGTTGTCAGGATCAATGCCGATCTTATTGAAAAGTCTTGGAGTAAGGTAATCGTGCAGGCCTAATCCTGTCTTCTTGCGGACGATTGCCCCCAGAAGGGTAGAACCGGTTGAATTGTACATGTATGTTGTTCCCGGCTTGTGGTTTACCGGTGTGTGCATGAAGTCTCTGATCCAGTGCTCAGAGTTGAACGGCATTGTATCCATGCCGCAGCCCATGCATAATACGTCTCTTACTGTTAAGAGTTTCAGGTTTTCGCTTGGATCTTCCGGTGATTCATCAGGGAAGATGTCGATGAGTCTTTCATCAAGCTTCAGGATGCCTTCGGTATAGGCAATGCCTACGGCCGTGGCAGCGTATGTCTTGGTATGAGACTGTAAGCCGTGACGGATGTTCGGTCCGTAAGGTGTCCACCAGCCTTCGGTGATCATCTTGTTATGACGCATGATCATCAGACCGTGCATCTCTGTCTGGCTTCTTTCAAGGTTATCAATGTATTCGAGAATCAGGTCACTGCTGACACCGACTTCTTCAGGTCTTGCCTTGTCAAATGGCTTGCGATATTCCATGTAGTCCTCCTTGGGTTTAGCCCTTAACACCGCCGATGACCATACCTTTGATGAGTTCCTTCTGAACCATCGGGTAGACGATCAGAACAGGGATCAATGCGATGATGGCAACAGCCATACGGGCACTCTCGGTAGGTAATGAACGCTGAGCGAGCAGTACTGCTTCGTCCTGCAGGTCAGTTGTCTTTAAGAACTGGATGCTGTCCATCAGTTTCTTCAGGTAAACCTGGATGGTGTACAGTTTCGGGTCTCCAATGTAGTACAGACCGGCTGTCCAGTTGTTCCAGTAACCTAAGGCTGAGAACAGACCGATTGTTGTCATGATTGGCTTTGAAAGCGGAACCATGATCTTTGAGTAAATGGTCCAGTCATGAGCGCCGTCAAGACGGGCAGCTTCAATGATTGAATATGGAATGTTGGCGTTGAAGTAGTTTCTTACCAGCATTACGTTCATGCCGCCCATTAATGCGCCAGGCAGCAGGTAGGCGAACAGTGAGTTCTTGATATGGAACAGTCTTGTCCAGACGATGTATGAAGCAGTCATGCCTCCGTTAAACAGCATCGTGAAGAACAGGATGAATGCGATTACATTTCTCGGCTTGAAATCCTTCCTTGACAGAGGATATGCAAACAGGGAAGTGATGATCAGTGAGGCAATGGTACCGATGACCGTTACAACGATCGTAAGACCGTAGGCACGGGCAATGGTAGCTCTCTTTGCCCACATGAATGCATATGCATCGAGTGACCAGGCTTCAGGAATGAAGCGATAGCCATGTACCAGAGATGTTTCTGATGAGAATGATACAGTCATCATCAGTACTAACGGAACGATGCAGAACAGCATGAACAGGGTCATGATGACCAGGGCGATGTAATGGAATGTTGCTTCACCCTTCATTAAGACGATTTTATTCTTTTTCTTATCTGCCATAACTGCCTCCTAGAACAGTGAGTTCTCCGGATTGATCTTTCTTACCAGCATGTTGGAGAACAGTACCAGGAAGAATCCGATAACAGCCTGGAATACACTGGCTGCTGATGACTGACCGACGTTATTGGAGATCATCAGAGCTCTGTAAACGAAGGTATCGATAGTCTGTGTTGTTTCATAAAGCATGCCGTTTCCTAACGGTACCTGATAGAACAGACCGAAGTCTGAGTTGAAGATACGGCCGATTGACAGCAACAGCATCATGGTGATCATCGGTTTCAGTAACGGCAGGGTGATGTATCTGATCTGTTCGAGCTTGGTTGCACCGTCAATACGGGCTGACTCGTACAGGCTCTTGTCAATGCCGCCGATGGAAGCCATGTAGATTACTGAGCTCTGGCCGGCTGACTGCCATATGTGAACTATGGTCAGAATGAACGGCCAGTACTTGGCTGTGTTATACCAGGCAATTGGGTTGTCCTTGAAGAATACGGTATTCAGATAGCCATAGCTCTGGCTTAAGAATGCGTATACCAGGAATGACAGAATAACAGCTGAAACCATTGATGGGAAACAGATGATAGGCTGGATTACCTTGGCAATTCTTCTCTGGGCAATCTCGTTCATGCAAAGGGCGATGAATACGGCAAGACATAAGTCCATGATGATCCAAACGGCATTATAGGCCAGAGTATTACGGATCATGATGAAGGCGTCTTTTGTCTTGAACAGGTATTCAAAGTTGTCGAGACCTACCCACGGGCTCTTGAAGATACCGATCGAGTAGTTGACTCTCTTGAATGCCAGCAAGATACCAAACATCGGAAGGTAGTTGTTGGCAATCAGGTAGAGCATACCCGGCAGCATCATAAGATAAAGTGGGAAGTCGTTTTTGAATTTTTCTCTGCGCTGTTCTTTTTTCTGTTCCTTGAGAACATCATCGAATTCAGTGCTTCGAGTCTTTTTTTCAGACATAAACTTACTCCTTTACTTATTGTTATCCATATTCATATTACTGATAATGGGATTTGCAAACATTAAAAAAAGTACGATGCATTTGTCAATTTCTATCCCTTAGCAGCTGCTTCAGAAAAGCGATGGCTTCATCAAAGTGATAGGCATTGTTAACGACGCCGATCACGACGTCATCATGATAGTATCCTGCCTTGTGAAGAGGGGATCCGTGATGCAGAATAATGCCGTCAACATACAGGTTTCCATTGGCATCTGTGCGCCCGTAGAGATCATCAGGGTATCTGTCCAGAATGTCTCTGTCAATGAGTCTGTTAAGATCGGCAAAGCCGTTTTCCTGAACGAAATAGTCAAAGTACTGCTTCGGTGCTACGTAGACATCCAAGTCGCTGATGCTGAAAAGGGCAGTGAGGACCTGAAGAGTTTCCATGTCTGTCGCCTCAGTTGTACCCATGCCAAGGGAAAGATCCTTGTTAACATCAACGCGCTTTCTGTTCATGTCAATGCCGGCTCTGCTCATGGTGTCATTGAAGACGGATTCATCGCATTCTACGATCGGTGAATCGTTGTTCAGAAGAACGACATAGAGATTGATGTCTGCCTTACCGATGTTGCTGATGAAGCTGACAAGCAGTATCACCAGTACCGTTGAGACAAACAGCAGGGGATACTTGTAATAGTCCCAGATGAAGCGCAGCCTGCTGTTACGGTCAGGCAGCTTCTTCAGTTTTTCCCTGTCTGCTCTTATCTGCTCACTTAGTTTCATTTTCATTTCCTCCTTCAGTCCTCCAGTCAAACGGGCTGACGCCTACGATCTTATGGAAGACGGTAGAGAAGTAGGATATGTTGAAGTAACCTACATAGGAAGCTATCTCACTGACTGACATGGATGTTGATAACAGCAGTCTTTTGGCTTCTTCAATGCGCAGCTGGTTGATATACTCTCTTAAGTTCATGTTCATGCTGCTCTTGAAGAGCTTTGAAAGATAGTTTGGTGTGACGAAAGCCACGGCCGCAACGTCATTGCGGTCTATGTTCTCATGATAGTTCTCATCTATGTAACGCTTTGCCCTGATGATGATGTCCTCAGAGTCGATCTGTTCCTGAAGCTTTATCTGCTGCAGGTTAAATAGTCCTTCAGCGTAATTCATGAATGCCTTCGTGCCGGTAGTGGACTTTTCATCAAGAGCGATGATGTTGGGATCCATGAAAATGGTATTTGAACTCATTCCATTGTCACGGAAATGATTGATGTAGATGTTTATCAGCTCCCGGCGCAGATGGTCAAGTGTCTGCTCACTGCCGTTGCAGTTTTCCAGAATGCTGGAAAGATATTCACTGTATCCGGCTGAATCTCTCTTCTTGAAATACCATAGGATCTGGCTTTCATTAAGAGAAGGGGAAGTGTCAACGGTTTCCTTCTGCAGCTGATCTTCATAGAAGATCTTTCCGGAATAGTAACGCAGCTTGCGCATAGAATCGTAGAGTTCCGTTACGACATTACTTGCCTGATAAAAACTGAACAGGTCTGAAATGATGATGACGGGATTCAGTGACATGTAGCGCTTCCCAAAGCTGATCAGTGTTTCGCACTTTTCCTTAAGTGCGTCTCTGTCAGACTCTCCCTGCACAAAGCAGAAGCTCCAGATGAAGCGGTCATCGGAGTTTACTACGGTATGAGCACTGCCGATGTAATCGAGGATGACCTCATCATGGATCTTTGAAGCTGTAAACAGCAGGAGTTCCTTGCTCCAGGTCTTCTTTATGGCATCAGTGATGTCGGCGCAGCTGAAGACGATGCGCCACTTGCTGTCAGCGTTGAAGTCTACACCGTTTATTCTTAATCCGGCATCAACAATGTCTCTGTCCGTACCGAGTACGCCATCACAGGCCTGGCGGAATACCGAGGACATCAGTGAGTCATACTGACTCTGTTCTCTTGTATCCTTTTCCTTTTTCTTTCTGACATTGGCAATCATCTTCTGTATGCATACCTTGACTTCTTCCAGGTCAAAGGGCTTGGTAAGGTAGCTGGTAACGCCGTATCTGATGGCTTTCTGGGCATATTCGAAACTTTCGTAGCAGGTCAGAAATGAGAATTCAATGTCCGGATTCTTGTTGTAGACGTATTCGAGTACCTCTAACCCATTGGAAAGAGGCATGCCGATGTCACAGAGAATGAGATCCGGGTTTTCCGCATCGATTACTTCTCTGGCCATTACGCCGTTGTAGGCTCTTAAGATCTTGGATATGCCCAGCTCCTTGCAGTCGAGCTGACTCTGTATCACGTCGATCGTAGAAATATCATCATCACATACCAGCAGTTTCATCTTCTACCTCCTGTTGGGGTATTAACAGTTCAATGATGGCTCCTCCTTCAGGCTTGTTGGAAAGTCTCAGAAGGTCATCACGCTTATATATCATGTTCAGACTGTACCTGACATTGGTAAGTCCGAGGTGTTCCTTTGTATATAGTTCATCAGGATCGATCTTTTCCAGCTTTGCAAAGGCTTCCTCGCTGAAGCCGGTGCCATTATCCTCTTCAGTCAGCTTTATGCCTTTGAATCCTTCTTCCTCGTACTGGCAGCCGCTGATTTTAAGCTCCATCGTACTTACCAGGGTCATGGCATGCTTGAAGGAGTTCTCTACCAGGGAAAACAGGATAAGATAGGGGATCCTTGTTGCCAGAACATCAGGATCGCATTCCACGACCATGTTGATGCTGTCGGGGAATCTGATCTTCTGCATTGTTACGTAGTTTTCAATGTTGTTCAGTTCCTCACCGACCGTGGTCCAGTCATTGGACTTGTTAAGCATGTATCTGGTAAACTTGGCGAATGCCGCAATGTATTTTCTTATCTGTTCTGGCGTGCTTGTATAAGTCATGTTGCTGACGGTGGAGATGCCATTGAGGAATGTATGTGGTCTCATCTGGGCTCTCAGCATCTTCAGTCTGTTTTCCTCACGCTTCAGTTTCAGGTCATAGGCTTCAATGGTAAGGTTTTCTATCTTGGAAGACATTTCGTTGAAGCTTGAGTACAGTTCTTCAAATTCACTGCTTCCGGCGCTTTCAACATCGAGCTTGTAGCCGAAGTCACCCTTGGCAACTTCCTGATTTGCCTTTACCAGTTCCCTGATAGGAATACGCAGTTTCTTGTCAATGTTCATTGAAAGTACGGCAACCAGTATTACACAGATGGCACTGTCAAGAATGAGGAAAAGGGCAGCCAGTCGCCACTGGTTCGAGAAACCCGCTGGCTTGGTAATGAATATGCTGGTGGCGTTGGCTGAATTCTGCTCAACGCGTGATACGGCAAATCCGTTCTGGAAATAATCGCTGTCAGCCCTTGAATCAATGATGTTTGCAAGTGTACTGTTGCCGCTGACGCAGAAACTGCTCTGATCACCCTGAATGAAGAATGAACCGTTCTGAATTCCAGGATCATTCAGATTCTCTATTCTGTAAAGTGAACAGTCGCTTATTGCTCCTATGATGTATTTTCCCAGCTGTATGGACTTGTAGTAATATCCTTCTTCAAGGACGTTAATGAGATCCCAGCGGCGGTTGTTGAGAGAGGAAATGTTATCCTTGCTGTATGACTGAAGATATATTTTCAGATTATAGTTAACCGGCTGGGAAAGGGTACTCTTGCCGCTGTAGAAGTAAAGGTCACTGTCCTTGTCAATTATGAACATGCAGGTCAGGTCATTTGAAGCCATCATCTTGGCACTGATCAGATCCTGCAGCTTTCTCTTGTCATCATAATCCATTTCCGGTGATCCTGAACGGACGTCGGTATTGTTATAGACGTTTACAACCAGGTCATAGAGATGTTCATATACGGTATTCAGTCTGGTGTCTATGGCGCTGGACCAGCTTGAGGCTATGTGCTCATTATTGCTGAGAACTGTTTTCATGTAGACGTTGTTGTAAGAAATGGTCATGACAACAAAAAACAATACTGATGTGACCAGTATGCTGGATAACAGTATGATTACGACTCTTCTCCATGAATTCTTCATTATATGAACATTCCTTATCTAGTACATTATACAATAAAAGGCAGGTATTTAACTACCTGCCTTTTTTCTGCCATTTATGAATGATCAGTAAATATTACTTATTTACCTTTACCCATTCATCAGCCTGTGCCTGGTAATCAGCAATCAGCTTGTCGATGCCGGCATCCTTTAAGGCTGCGATGAACTTCGGATATTCAACTTCTGGGTCAACGTCACCATATGACAATACGTTGTTGTACTGTTCTACGACGTTACCGATAGCTGTGATCTCATTCATTACGTTAGCTGTTGATGGGATGAAGCCATACAGTGGTGGGCACCATGCTTCTTCCATTAACTTCTTGCCGTATTCACGGTCAGAACCGCTTTCGTCAGATGTTTCGTATTCGAGACCCTGGAAGCCGTTACCGATCATGCCGCATGAGTAGATGCAGTTGTATGGTACAGAGTTGAAGTCTAATCCTTCTGGATAGTTAACCTTTGTGTGGTCAGCATTCCATACATAGTCCTGTCCCTCAACACCGTAGATCAATGTGATCCATACGAATTCGTCTGTGTATAACAGGTTGATGAAACGTG
>ONPK01000030.1 GCA_900319675.1 uncultured Bacillota bacterium | reverse complement strand
AATTACCGGATGATGGAGGACTTCATCGAGGACCGCGTCACCGGCGAGGCCAGGGAATGGCTCAGAAATGCCATCAGAGGCAAGGGAGCCTTCCATCGCTTCAGGGTCACCTGTGAGAGGTTCGGCCTGTTAAGAGACTGGTATGACTATGAGGAAGCCTGTTATCAGGACATCGCCATTTACTGGTGTGAGGAAAACGGCATAGTATACTACGTTGAGAAGGAACTGGAAAAGCCTGAGGAAAAGGAACCGGTCAGACTGAAGGATGAAAAGGTCAGGATAGTTCCCGTTAACGAGAAGAATGCCTATGTGCTGCAGTACATGGTCATTGAATTCCGCAAGGATCTGGCCAGCTATAAGGATACCCAGCCTGACATGGATCTGGAAAGTGCCAGAGCTGAGATCGAATGGTATGTTTCCAAGCGCTATCCGGTCTTCGCCGCCAGCATTTCCGGCAACTACGTCGGTTATGCCGTCTGCAAGATCGAGGATGACGTCGTCTGGCTGGAGTCCATCTACGTGAAGAAGGATTACCGCAGAAAGGGCATCGGCACCAGACTGATGCAGGAAGCCGAGAAGGTAGCTGAGGAACACGGCAACGAGACCCTGTACATTAACATCCATCCGAATAATCAGGGAGTGATAGGATTGTTAAAGAAGAACGGCTATGACGTTCTCAATCTGATCGAGGTCAGAAAGCAGTATCAGGGAGAAAAGACCAGTACCGAGTATCACATAGGTGATAACGACTTCAGATACTAAAAGAAAAAAGACCGGTTACCCGGTCTTTTGCGTGCTTTATTTCAGGCTGTTTACTTCCTCCAGGGTAGGAATGGAAGCGGCAGCTCCCGGTCTCTGAACGGTAATTGAGGAAGCCCTGGTGGCAATGTCCATGCACTCTGCAGGGGTCATGCCCTTTGATAAGGCATAGGTGAAGTAGCCCATGTAGGTGTCACCGGCACCGACCGTGTCAATGGCCTTTACCTTTCTGGCCGGGCAGAATACCTTGTCTTTGCCGTCATAGTAATAGGCGCCAGTACTGCCTAAGGTCAGAATGACATGGCTTCTGGGATACTTTTCCTTCATGCCAAGCAGAATGTCATCAGGTTCACTTTTGCCCGTTAACATCTCACCCTCAACTTCATTGATGAAGAAGTAGTCAACCAGTTCCAGTGGCTGGTCATTGAGCTTTTCGTTGCAGGGAGACGGGTTCATCAGGATGACCATGCCCTTTTCGGAAGACTTTTTCATGATGTAGTCCTGCAGGTTGATCTCGTTCTGCATGACGATGAAGTCACCTTCTGAGAAGTGTGACAGTACCCTGTCAACGTATTCAGCGGTAACGCAGGCGTTTGAACCCGGGTAGATGAAGATGCTGTTTTCACCGCTGTTATCGATCTGGATTATGGCATGGCCGTTGGGAATGTTCTGACGGTCAAGCAGGGAGATGTCGACGTTGTTTTCCTTAAGCGTGTTTTCCAGTAATTCGGCATTTGAGCCCATTACGCCGGCCAGCCAGACGTGTTCTCCGGTTCTGGCAATGGCGATCGAGGCATTAAGTCCCTTGCCGCCGGCAGCCAGAACGAAACTGTCAGCCACGATGGTTTCCTTTGGCCTGGCAATATGATCAAGATGATAGTCGTAGTCTAGATTAAGCGAACTGAATACCAGTATTTTCATGATTATTATTCTCCTGTGATTTACACCTATATTATAGGATAATTAATGAAGGAATGGCCAATGAAACATTCAATGCGTTGGAATTGCCCTGGGTAAATGCTATAATCTATATGCGAAAAGCGAGGGATGCTTTATGAAACTATACAACTCACTTACATTGAAGACAGAGGAATTCAAGCCAATTCATGAAAACCAGGTCAACATGTATGTCTGCGGTCCTACCGTATATAACCATGCACACATCGGCAACGCCAGACCGATAGTCGTTTTTGATACCTTAAGAAGAGTATTTGAAGCCAACGGCTACAAGGTAAAGTACGTTTCCAACTTCACTGACGTCGATGACAAGATCATCAACAAGGCCATTGAGGAAGGCGTTAAGGAAACTGACATCGCCGAAAGATACATCGAAGCCTATAACCAGGTCAGAGAATCACTGAATACCGAAAAGCTTGATGCCACACCGCAGGTTACCAAGACCATGAACGAGATGATCGCCTTCATCGAAAAGCTGGTTGAAAACGGTAACGCCTACGTAGTGGACGGTGAAGTATACTTCTCAGTTGACAGCGTAGCTTCATATGGTGAACTGTCTCACCAGCATCTGGATGACCTTTTGGCAGGCGGTTCTGAAAGAGTTGAGGAAAATACCGCCAAGAAGAATCCACTGGACTTTGCCTTATGGAAGAAAACTGACAAGGGCATTACCTGGGATTCACCGTGGGGCAAGGGCAGACCAGGCTGGCACACCGAGTGCGTAGTCATGATCGGCGAGGAGTTCAATCATGAGATGATCGACATTCACGGCGGCGGCAAGGACCTGAAGTTCCCGCACCATGAAAACGAAGTTGCCCAGTCAGAGGCCGTTAACCATCATCACCTGGCTAATTACTGGGTCCATAACGGAATGCTGAACCTGGATGGCGGCAAGATGAGCAAGTCATTGGGCAACATCAAGTGGGCCAAGGACGTCATAGCTGAATTAGGCGCCAACCTGACCAGATGGATGTTACTGTCTGTAAACTACCGCGACATTCTGAACTTCAGTGAGGAAACCCTGGACGCAGCCAGAAAGGAACTGGGCAGGATCGAGACCGCTCTCAAGCAGACGGAAGTAAAGGCTCAGCTGGCTGGTGCATCTCTTGATCATGAGATCAAAGAAGAAAACTGGAACAGATTCATGGATGCCATGAATGATGACCTTAACACTCCTAATGCCTACAAGGAGATCTTTGATACCGTCAAGGAACTCAATCAGGGCTTAAGAGTAAGGGAAGTCGACTGGGACAAGGTTGCTGAGATCTACCAGACCATTGAAAAGATGCTGAGCGTATTGGGCATCTTTGTAAAGCCGGTAGTATTAAGCGAGGAAGACAGAGACATCTACAGCAAGTGGAATGAAGCAAAGGCCGCAAAGGACTTTGAAACAGCCGACAGATACCGTGCTGAATTACAGAACAGAGGAATCATCTGATTCCTTTTCTGGTGGAGTTACAATGAACGTTAACGATTACAGCCCGTTAGCCCTGGCCTTCATCGGGGATGCCCATTACAACATGATCGTCAAGAGACATGTGATCGATCATGAGGTCAAGATGGACAGAATGCAGAAGCTGGCAACGAAGTATGTCAGCGCCAAGGCCCAGGCCAGGATAATGGAACATCTTCTGCAGCTGAACATACTGACGGAAGAAGAGATTGACTATTACAAGAGAGGCCGCAACACGAAGGCTCACAAGGCGCCAAGAAATACCGATCCCGTGACCTATCATGTTTCGACCGGCTTTGAAGCCCTGTGGGGATACTGGTATCTGAACGGGGATGAAGCCAGGATGAAACAGATCTGGGACCTCATCGAAACCATGGAGGAAAGCTGATATGGCAAAATATGTTTATGGAAAGAACGTGGTAAATAATCTGCTGAGGGGTAGTGGCGAGATTGTTAATCTTTATGTTCTTGAAGGCCGTAACGGTTCTGAAATTGAAAGGATGGCCCAGCAGAGGCGCATAAACATCCGTCAGGTTTCCAGAAAGTATCTGGACAAGCTGGTGGACGGTAATCATCAGGGCTATGTTGCTGAGATAAAGGAATACAGGACCTATGACATCGATGAGATCATTGAAGCCGTGCCGGAAGGCAAGCTGCCTCTGATAGTGGCGCTTGACGGCATCCAGGATCCTCATAATCTCGGTGCGGTACTAAGAACCATGTCCTGCGTGGGCGGTGACGGTGTCATAATTGAAAAGGACCGCAGTGTTTCTCTTAACGGTACGGTGGCCAAGGTTTCCGTAGGAGCCATTGATACCATTAAGGTAGCTCAGGTGACCAATCTGGCTCAGACCCTCAGGTATCTTAAGGAAAAGGGCTACTGGGTGGTCGGTACGGACATGACTGACGCGGTTGATTACCGTAGGCCGCGCTATGACGTGCCGATAGTACTGGTCATCGGGGCAGAAGGAAGCGGCATGCGACGGCTTACCTCTCAGATATGTGACTATAAGATCAAGCTGCCGATGGAAGGCGATCTGGGATCGCTCAACGCTTCAGTTGCCTGCGGCATCATTCTTTATCAGATTTATTCACAGCGTTCTCCATTAGATTAGGAGAACTTTTTTTATGTCAGATGATGAGAGCGTGGAGAAGAGAGATGCGGAGTACGAGCTGGCGGTCAAGGCAAGACAGAACAATCAGGAGGCCATGGAGAAACTGGTGGACAGATTCATGCCGGCATTCAAGAAAATGTATAAGGACGTATCCGTATTGAGGGATGACTATCATTACGATGATGCCATTCAGGCCGCAATGGTCGGTCTTTACAAGGCCGTGCACTATTACCGGGAGGACAAGAACATGGCCTTTCACAACTTCGTCACTCTGTGTTCCTTAAGGGAGATGAAATCCTGGCAGAAGAAGGAACTGAACAGCTACTACATCGAAAGCCAGCCATTACTGTCGCTGGACTACGCCCTGAAGGAAGATGAGGATGCCTACCTCGTTGACATGGTAAGCCGTGATGACATGGACGATCCGGCTGAGATAACCCGCAACCGTCTGACTCTGGAAAGCATCTTCAGACAGTATGATCCTCAGAATACCGTTGAGGGAAAGGTGCTGTTACTGAAGATGAAGGGGTTCAGTTATAAGGAGATATCCGAGAAACTTGGTCTCAGAGTCAAGGACGTTGATAACATATTATTGAAAATAAGAAAAAATATATCCTGATGGTTTGACTAGGGGCATTGATTTGTGCTATTGTATTTAAGCAATTGAAAGGAGTTTTCGTAGTGAGTGAGAAGATTATTCTGACCTGTAGCGAGTGCTTATCAAGAAACTACACTACAACTCGAAATAAACAAACTCGCACAGAACGACTTGAAATCAGGAAGTACTGCAAGAAATGCGGAAAGTATACACTGCATAAGGAAACTAAGTAGGTGAAATCATGGCACAGTCAAAAGAAAAATTAGAGTGGAAGAAACAGAGAGAAACTAAGGAAAAGGAATTAAAGGAAGTTCCTATTCAGTTGAAGTGGTTCAGCTGGAGCGGCATCACAACCGAGATCAAGCGTATCAGATGGATCAAGTTCGGTGAATTAATGGAAAGCACAGGCAAGGTACTTGTCTTCTGCATCCTTTTCGGCATTTTCTTCGTATTATGTGATCTCGTTATTTCTAAGTTATTGTTACTTATAGGAGTAGGTGCATAATGGCAGATCAGGAAAAAGAACCAAAGTTATGGTATGTCGTTAACACATACGCCGGTCACGAGAACAGAGTAAAGGAAAACCTGGAACGCCGTATCAAGACCATGGGCATGGAAGACAACCTGTTCAGGATCGTTGTCGCTGAAGAAGAAGAGATCGACTTCAAGAACGGCAAGCAGATCAAGAAGGTCAAGAACCTGTTCCCTGGTTACATCTTCGTAGAAATGATCATGTCAGATGATGCCTGGTATCAGGTAAGAAACACACCTGGCGTTACCGGATTCATCGGATCAAGCGGCGGCGGTGCAAAACCGTTACCGGTTGCTGAGGAAGAAATCGAAAACGTTCTGCGTAAGTTAGGCATGAGCGAACAGAAGATCGTTGTCAACTTCAACGTCGGCGACAGAGTAAGAATTCTGTCAGGCCCGTTCACTAATGTTGAAGGCACCGTTGAGTCAATGAACAACGATACTGAAGTAGCTACAGTTCTGACCATCATGTTCGGTCATGAAACACCAACCGAGATTTCCTATCTCGACCTGGAAAAAGTAGAGTTGTAGTAAATTAAAACTGCATTCAGTGAATGCAGTTTTCTTTTGCTTAATATGGGAACATGTAGCTGGGGAAAAGACCGTGCTGCATGTCCATCATTGACTGATCATACCTGATGCCGGTTACCGAGCCGCCGTCACTTGAAGTAGCAGCGACATAGTACTTGCCGTTTTCATCTTCACCGCTTTCCAGAGGTACAAGATAGCCGTCATCAAAGGTCAGTTCAAAGTTCAGTATGGAGCCGTTGGCGGCAGCCTGAAGCTTACAGGTGCCGTCATATTTATTGTCCTTCATCTGACCGCTCAAGGTGTAACTGACCGGATTTCCAAAGTTAAGTAAGGCCACTTCGACAAAGTTGCCATTCACCATGTTGTTTTCAAACTCGGCATAGGTAATGTCCTTTATGTACTGTTCACCGCTTTCAGTGTAAACAACATGGTAGCCGAGGCCGTTGCGGATATTTTCACCGGTGTATTCACCGTAATAGATTTCCGGGAAGGTATCCATGATGTCAGCGGATACGATGTACTGGCCGTGCGGTACGGCTATTGGCATGCCTTCAAGGCCTTCACAGAACAGCAGATCATAGAATATGTTTGACTGCCTGATGACCTCAAAGGTCTTTTCAAACTGATTGGAGGTAAGATTGGTGGTCAGACCGGCATCGATCAGGGCATTCAGATCATTGGTGATGATGTTTCTGAGTGAGGTCTCATAGGCGTTCTTCATGTATGTACAGAGAGATTCATTATCCTCGAATTCCTTGGTTATCTGCTGATAGAGCGCCGTGAGATTCAGAGTGTCTCCTTCTGACAGCTCGTTCATGGTGTATCCTGCAACCGATGCAAGCATGGTCTGTGAATATTCAGCGAGGTCAGGGAATCGCTTACCCAGTTCATCGTATTTGTGCAGAATGTCCATTGGTGAACCGTCATTGGCTATCAGATAATTGGCATATGCCTGATAGCCGTCCTGGATCCTGGTCTTCAGGGCTTCCCTGTCAGCGCCGCCATTCCAGGCTTCCTCATACAGACTGATGAGTTCTTCATACTTGTTTTCGCTTAAAAGCTGTTCGGCCTGTTTGTCAATCTTTTCAATTGACATCTTTGATGAACATCCGCTCATCAGCAATAATACCGTCAGCAGTGCCGCAATCAGTTTCCTGCAATTCATACTAATACTCCTATACCATCATCTGAAGCCTTTCCTTGATGGCTTCGATCTTTTCTATGGTTTCTCTTACGCGTGATCTGGCTTCTTCGATCCTTGACTGAACGAAGATGTCGGAAATGGGGTCACCCATGTAGTCAACGAATCCGGCGACACCGTCAGTTCTTATCTGAATGATGTCGACTGATCTGACATCGTTCATTTCCCTCAGTAATCTGTTGATGTGCGTACGTGCTGAAATCAGCTCAGACTGGGCTTCTCTCAGCTTGCCTCTCTTTATCATGGTAACGAACAGACCGCCGCCGATGATGTCGGCAATGCCCCAGCCCTTGGCATCCCTTAACAGTTCCTCTGCCTTGTAGAGATGGTCAAGAGACTTGTCTGCCTCTTCCAGAGCTTCAATTACTTCAATTACCTGATCCTTTACTCTCATGGCAACTTCCGTCATATCTTTCGTGTTTATTAAACTAATTATATAATAACTTGTGTTAGAATTGAAATAACGGAGACGTATTATGCTGAGATGCCCAAAGTGCTATGAGGAATTAAGAAGAGAAGGCGGTTGTTACAGATGTGATAACGGCCACAGCTATGACATATCAAAGGAAGGATATGTCAATTTAATGCTGGCAAACATGAAGCACAGCAGGGAACCGGGAGACAGTCCCGAGTCCTTGAGGTCCAGGGAAGCCTTCCTCAACAAGGGCTACTATCAGCCTCTGGCTGAAGAACTGACTAATATAATAAATAGTTATATAAAGGAAGGGTCATCATTCCTGGATGCCGGCTGCGGTACGGGATACTACCTGGACTTCATAATGAGAAACATCAATAAGCAGATAAACTTCTATGCCACCGACATTGCCAAGAAGGGCGTTGCCATGTGTTCAAAGAAGTGCAGGGAAGCCACCTGTTTCGTCGGCAACGTCTTCCATCTGCCATTTGGCGAGGAGAGTCTGGACGGCTTGATGAGCGTGTTCTGTCCCTACAGTGGAGAAGAATTCTCCAGAATCGTCAGGAAAGGCGGCATCGTCATTGCGGTAACCCCGGGCAGTCATCATCTTATCGAGATGAAGGAAGTCGTCTATGATGAACCTTATCTTAATGAAGAGAAGGGCTATGACCTGCCGGACTTTGAATGCGTAAGACAGACCAAGGTTACCTATGAAATGGATCTGGCTGAAAACAGTGACATTGCAACCTTATGGTGCATGACGCCTTACTACCATACTACCAGTAAGGAAAACAATGAAAGGCTGCTGTCTCTGCCTTCAATAAGAGCAAGGGCAGATTTCCTGGTGAGCGTCTATGAGAAGAAATAGCATAATAGTGATCCTTCTTGTATTGCTTATGCTTGCGGGCTGCGGTTCATTTGGCAAGGTACGTACCGTTGCCGTACTGGGCAAGGCAGATACCGATGAAGCCGTGATCGTTGTTACTGATGTAAACGGCAAGCAGAAATCGAAGAAGATAGATTACCCTTCTGAGGAATACTTTGGCGAGGATGCCATCTACTATTCAACTGACGGAAAGAACTATGATTCGCTGGGATACGGTGACTTAAAGAAAAAGGACAGGATCGAAAACCTGAATGGCGTGATCATGTATCACGCAGAAGATGCCTGTACCTACGTATATGAAAGCGGCAACAGGCTGGCTGTTTATAAGGACGGCAATAAGCTAAGAGAATTTTCGCTGGATGGTATGACATTGCTGAAGGTGGAGAAGGGACTTCTGTACCATGGCGATGGGGATGGAAGGCTAAGAGTATACGATGTCAGAAGCGATGAGCTTCTGCACGAACTTGATGCTTCATCTCTGTATCCGGTAAGCGTTACGACCGTTGACGGCAACACCTATCTGGTAAGCTACCGGGGATATACTCTTCTGGAAGATTGGCAGTTGGGATCGACCTATGTATATCCGGTACAGTTTGACGAGGTCAGAAACTGCAGAGGCAGGTATCTGACCGTGAGCAATAACATGGAACTCAAGACATATGAGGTGTCATTTGATGATTACAGAATGATCATGAGTGACGACATTGACGATGACCTCATTGGATATGTGAATTTTGAAAAGCTGTATGCAGCATGGTATGAGAAGGGCTATGAAGTTCTGAACTTCTATGGCTTTGCGGGAGAATGAGCATGGAATACTACGATCCGGAATTAGTACTGGAAACTGAACATCTTATGTTGAGAGCGCTGAGGCTTGATGATGCCTCAGCCATTTACCATGCCATAAACCATGACAGGGAAGTGCTTAAGTATTACGTGGCACCTTACATTGAAGATGAAAAGGATGCCAGCGTTGATGGTACGGTCAGATATGCCGAGACGGCAGGCGTCTACATCTTTGCGATAGTGCTTAAGGAGACCGGTGAGGTCATTGGCATGATCAATCAGTGCAATAAGATGAATCCTTATTTCAGAAATGTGGAAGTGGGCTATGCCATAGCCAGAAAGTACTGGAACAGAGGATACTGTACCGAGGTACTTGTAGCAATGATTGATCTGTTACTATCAAGAGGCGTACATAAGGTATTCTGCCAGCACGTACTGGAAAATGAAGCATCGGAAAAGGTAATGATCAAGGCCGGAATGAAAAAGGAAGGCCTGAGAAGGGATGAACTGTATTACCGGGACCGCTATTGGGATGTTAACTGTTACTACGTGCTTAATGACAGGGAGAGCGGCAATGAAGTATAAGGCATTCATATTTGACATTGACGGTACGCTGACCGACCTTAAGACCTGGGAGATCGTTCCTTCGGCTGCTGAAGCCATTAATCAGCTGCAGGAAAAGGGTTATCCGGTGATCATTGCCAGCGGCAGAGCCCCGCATTCAGCACCGAAACTGGCTGAGGCCGGCATTCATCCTGATTACTATGTCGGCTCAAACGGTCACATAATAACCGACCATGAGGGAAAGACGATCTGGGGCGAGTTCTTCGACCGTGATCTCTATCACAGAATAAATGATTTCTGCAGGAAGAATAATCTGGGCCTGTTCTGGAAGATGGAGGACTGCTGCTACATCGTTGTGGATCATCCCAACATGCCTAAGATAATGGAAGGATTGCCGAGGGAAGTCGTCAGAACGGAAGTGGATGATGACGAGCTTCCGAATTCCGGTGCGCTGGTAGGTGAGGAAAAGGACAGGCAGCTGTTCATGAGCGAGTTTGCCGGTCAGCTGGAATGCGTTAACGGAGGATTACTGCTGTTTGACGTCAACAAGCTGGGCGTCAGCAAGAAGAACGGTCTGGAAGTACTGTTGAAGATGCTGAACATTGACCCTGAAGATGTCATGGCCTTCGGCGACAGCGAGAATGACATCGAGATGCTGCAGATGGCCGGGACAGCCGTGGTAATGGGTGACGGCATGGAAAGAGCCAAGGCCGCTGCGGACTACATAGCCGAGCCGACATACGCTGACGGCATCATGAAAACTCTTAAAAAATTTGGCGTTTTGTAGAAAAAACCGAGAGATATTATGTTAGAATATTGAAGTGTATTTGGAGGTGAGCCCGATGAATAAAATAGCATTCGATAATGAGAAATACATTAAGATGCAGTCTGCCAAGATCATGGAAAGAGTCAACAGATTTGACAACAAGCTGTATCTGGAATTCGGCGGCAAGCTGTTTGACGACTATCATGCTTCCAGAGTTCTTCCGGGTTTCCAGCCAGACATCAAGGTCAGAATGCTGACAAGCATGGCTGACAAGGTTGAGATAGTCATCGTAATCAATGCCCATGACATTGAAAAGAGCAAGCTGCGCAGCGACCTGGGCATCACCTATAACCAGGACGTGCTGAGACTCATTGATGCCTTTACCGGCATCGGTCTGTATGTCAGCAGCGTCGTCATCGCTCAGTATGTTTCTATGGCACCTGTTGATAACTTCAAGAGCCAGCTGGAAAAGATGGGCATCAGAGTCTATCTGCACTATGCGATCAAGGATTATCCGTCAAACGTTGACTTCATCGTTTCCGAGGAAGGATACGGACGTAACGAATACGTTGAGACAACCAGACCTCTGGTCGTCGTAACGGCACCTGGCCCAGGCAGCGGCAAGATGGCCACCTGTCTGTCCCAGTTATATCACGAGCATAAGAGAGGCGTCTTTGCCGGTTATGCCAAGTATGAAACATTCCCGATCTTCAATCTGCCGTTAAGCCATCCTGTCAATCTGGCGTATGAGGCTGCTACGGTAGATCTGGACGACGTAAACATGATCGACCCGTTCCATCTGGAAGCCTATGGCATCACGGCCGTAAACTACAACCGTGACGTTGAGATCTTCCCGGTACTGCGCAGGATCCTGAAGCAGATCACCAATGATGACATCTACCATTCACCGACTGACATGGGCGTCAACATGTGCGGACTGTGCATTGTTGATGATGATGTTGCCAGAGAAGCCGGCAAGGAAGAGATCATAAGAAGGTATTTCCAGGCTCTGGTTGATGTAAGAATGGGCGTTGCCAATGAGAACATCATTCAGAAGATGGAAGTCATCATGAATAAGGCCGGATTAACTGCCGAGGACAGAAAGTGTGTCATAGCCGCCAATGAAAAGGCTGATCAGACCAAGGGACCGGCTGTTGCCATTGAACTGAATGACGGCAGAATCGTTACCGGAAAGAATTCAGCGTTATTGGGAGCTGCCAGTGCCGCACTGATCAATGCCATGAAGGCAGAGGCAGGATTCAGCGATGAGACCATGCTGCTGTCTCCGAACATCATTGAACC
>ONPK01000110.1 GCA_900319675.1 uncultured Bacillota bacterium | reverse complement strand
ACCGTTAGTTTGTTCAGTGATCATGTGCGCAGCTGTTTACTTTGTCGGTGGATTCTTTACCAACAATTATGTTGCTCTGTTTGTTAAGGTAGTTACCGGTGTAGGATTGTATGTCGGCATAAGCTACTTCATCCAGAAAGAAAACTTCAATGAAGTATTGGCATTACTTAAGAAGTTTACCAACAGGTGATCCATATGACTGTATATCTCATATTGCTGGCAGTCATTTCCCTGATAGGAATAAGACTGAATAACTCTGGAGACAACAGATACCTTGATAAGGAACATTCTACATCCTTGAAAGGTATTTTTGTTGCGATCATTCTGCTGTCACATTTCAATCAGTACATAACGATTGAGCAGAACATGTTCAACTATCCATATCTGTTATTCTTTGAACGCATTGGGCAGCTGATGGTAACACCATTCCTGTTTTTCTCCGGATACGGAGTAATGTTATCGATTGATAAGAAAAAGGGGTATCTGGACAGTTTCCTTAAGAACAGGGTATTAAAAACACTCATTCAGTTCGATCTGGCTGTAGCCCTGTATTACCTAATGAATCTGGCCATGGGTATTCATTATGACGTCAATCCATTACTGGTGCTGATAGGTTGGGACAGCGTCGGCAACAGCAACTGGTACATATTTGTCTTACTATGCCTGTATGTAATCACCTATCTGGTGTTTACGATACTTAAGGACAGAAAGAGATTATTCCAATTATCAGTCCTAACCATTGTATCTCTGGCTTTCATAATCATACTGGCTCAGGTCAAGAGTGATTACTGGTACGATACCATCCCGGCATATGTTCTGGGTGTATGGTACTACTGCTATAAAGATTCAATAAACAGAGTGCTGAATAAATACTATTTGGTTGTATTGCTGTTAAGTGCTCTGTTAACTGCAGGGTTGAACATATTAGGGTATAAGGGCTACCGTGTAACTAATGTCATTAACAGTGCCGTATTCTGTATTCTGTTACTGGCAGTAACCTTCAAGCTGGAGATTAACAACAGGATGATCGGTACCCTGGGAAATTATGTCTTTGAGGTATACATACTGCAGCGTATTCCATATACGGTATTTGGTGCACTGAATCTGAATACTCACGTGTATTTCCTGCTAAGTGTACTCGTTCTGGCGGTAATGGCATATTTGTTTAGAAAACTGTCAAGGCAACTTACTAATGTGATAATCTGTTAGGGATATTGAAGAATGAATATATAGTAATTTGAGGGCAGATATACATAAATCTGCTTTTTTGTTGTTATAATGTAAACAGATATACAGGAGATAACAATTATGATAATCAAGAACGCAAAGGTTTTCATTGACGGGCAGTTTCATGACTATGATGTCAGAACGGAAAACGGAATCATTACCGAGATCGCTGACAGAATAGATGGAGAAGGTTATGATGCAGAAGGCAAGTATCTGTTTGCCGGTTTCATTGATGTTCATTTCCATGGGGCTTGCGATGCCTATTGCGGTGACTCAATTGAGAAGATGGAAGAGATAGCCAGAACCATTCCGCAGTACGGTGTAACAGGATACATTCCAACACCAATTGTAAAAAATGATGAAGAGTCAAAGCATAGAGTAAGAACCATCAGAAAGTCAAAGAACCTGCCGGGAGCTCAGGTATTGGGCATGTTCATATATTCGTTCTACAGACATCGCTCAATTCCTTATTATCCTCAGAGCATAATTCCTACAAAAGAAGATACCCTGGATCTGATAGACGGAACATTTGATGACATAATTGCCATTCTGTATGCACCTGAATTAGACCCAGACCGCAGCTGGACAAGATGGGTAAGAGAAAATGGAGCATTCCCGTTGATTGGCTTTACGGAAGGAACAGCAAAGGATGTTCATGATGCAGTAGCTGCTGGGGCAAGACTTACGGACCATTATCCAAACGGTTTCCCAATGCTTGACCACCATGTCTCTTCAGCAGTCTTGCAGTGTCTGCATGAAGATGATCTGTACCTACAGTTAAACGGCGACTGTATTCACGTTTCACCTGAGTTCATCAGAATGATGATCAAGTGCAAGGGTGCTGACCACATCGTTGGTGTATCAGATTCCTCACCGTTAATGGGCAAGCCGGAAGGAGAATACCATTTCCTGGATAAGATAGTTTACATTAAAGACGGTGCCGTAAGGGACGCTGACGGCAAACTGGTAACAGGCTGTCATACCTTTGATGAAAACATGAGAACGATGCTGGCAAATGGCTTCTCATTAGAGACCATAGGCAAGATCTTCTCAGAGAACGCTGCTGAAGCCTACATGCTCAAGGACAGAGGCAAGATCGAAGTAGGCAGAAGGGCAGATCTGGTAGTCATGAACAGGGATCTGTTCGTAGAAAAGACCATGATAAACGGTGAATGGTTCTACGAAAAAGACTAGAATAACATAATAATCCATACCGACCTAATCCATCGCAAATCTCACGTGTTTGTGCTATACTTACACAGAGGTAACTGCGATGGATTTTAAAGTTAACATAGATCAGTTTGACGGACCACTGGATCTGATGCTTCATCTTATCAAGGAAGGTGAGCTGGATCTGTTTTCACTTGACATCGTCAAGCTGACTGACCAGTATCTGGCATACATCCATGCAATGCAGCAGTTACATCTGGATATCGCCAGTGAATACATGGTAGAACTGGCAACTCTCATTGAGTACAAGAGCAAGAAGCTTCTTCCTAACGATAAGGAAGAACTGGAAGACAACTACGAGGAGGATGAATCCGAACAGTTAGTCAGAAGACTGATTGAGTATCAGAAATTCAAGGAAGTATCCGCTCAGTTTGAAAGTCTCTACAATGAGAGAATGATGATGCATGACAAGCCGGTAAGTGAGATTGCCAATGAGTGGACCAGAGTTGATGACAGTTTCAAGGAAACATCACCTTATGAACTGATCAAGGCCATGCAGAGATGCCTGAAGAGGTTCCAGCTGGAACAGCCTTATGAGGTCAACATCACTCAGAAGGAGATTACCGTTGACGACCGCAAGAAGCAGCTTAGAAAGATGATCAGGAAGTGGAATGGCAACTTTACCATGACTCAGAGCATGGAAGACTGTCATGATCTCTACATGGTGGTCGTAACTTTCCTGTCATTACTGGACATGGTACATGACGGACAGATCACATTTACCGTTAAGAAGAATGAAGTATATTTTACGCGAGGTGTAAGTTATGAATAATCTGCAGGCAATAATTGAAGGAATTCTCTATGTCGTTGGCGATGACGGCATTACTTTACCTCAGCTGGCTGGTGCACTGGAACTGAATGAAGAAGAAGTTCAGAATGCCCTGGATAAGTTAGGGACTTCATACAGCGAAGATGAAAACAGGGGAATTGAGATGGTATGTTATGGCGGCCGCTACAAGCTCGTCAGCAAGGCCATATCCCATGACTATTGCAAGAAGATATTTGAAAGCAGCGAGGTCAGAGGTTTCTCACCGGCTGCTCTTGAGACACTGGCAATCATTGCCTATAAGCAGCCAATCACCAGAGTTGAGATCGAGGAGATCAGAGGCGTAGGCTGTGACATGATGATCAGAAAGCTGCTGGCCAGAAATCTGATCAGGGAAGCCGGCAGACTGGAAGTTGCCGGAAGACCGTTTACCTATGAGGTAACGGAACAGTTCATGGATACCTTCAAGCTGAAGAGTCTTGATGAACTGCCTGAACTGCCTGAGTATCAGCAGGTGAACGAAACAGAAAGAGAATTGTTCGAATAATGGAAAGACTACAGAAAGTAATCGCAGCCAGCGGGCTGACAAGCAGAAGAAAAGCTGAAGAACTGATCACTGCCGGTAAGGTCAAGGTGAACGGTGTTGTCGTGGACAAACTGGGAACCCAGGTTGATAAGAATGACGTCATAACCGTTGAAGATAAGCCCTTACCACATGAGGAACTTGAATACTATCTGGTGAACAAACCGAGAAAATACATCTGCAGTGTCAATGATGAGCACGGCAGAAAGCAGGTAACTGACCTGGTTGAAACGGAAGCCAGGATCTATCCGGTAGGCAGGCTGGACTATGATTCCAGCGGACTGATCATCCTGACCAATGACGGTAACTTTGCCAACATGCTGATGCATCCGAAGTATCATCTGCCAAAGACCTATCACGTGACTGTAAAAGGTCTCGTTAGCAAGGCAGACGTATATCACTTAAGAGAAGGCGTCAAGCTTGATGACGGCATCAAGACATTACCGGCTACGGTAAACATCACCAATCAGGACATACCCAATGAAAAGACCAGTCTTGACATTACCATAATGGAAGGCAGAAACCGTCAGATCAGAAGGATGATGGAAGCCTTAGGCTATGAAGTGAGCAAGCTTCACCGTGTTCAGTATGGCTGTGTCAGGGATGACCAGATGCCGATAGGAACATACAGGAGGCTGAAGCCTCATGAGATAAAGACTCTCAGACAGATGGCAATGGAGGGCGAAAAGAAGTAATGCGCCAGTTTTTCCTCGACAGAGAAATAAAACTAAATGACCTTTGTGAGCTTGATGAGAATCAGGCTCATCATGTTAAGAGCGTACTCAGGATGGCTGAAGATGATCCGGTGAGGATCGTGGATTCAGCTTCCCGGGCTTTTTTGGGTCGCCTGAAGTTTGTCGACAGGAAGGTATTTGTTTACATTGACAGTGAAACTGACAGTAACGAATCCTCAAGAAGAATCGTTTACTGTGCAGCCATGATCAAGAAGGACAAGTGGGAAACGGTACTGCAGAAGGCAGCTGAATTAGGCGCAAGTATCATAGTTCCGGTAATAACCAGAAGAACGATAATCCATCTTGAAGACAGAGACATCAAGAAGAAACTGGAAAGATGGAACAAGATAACGCTGGAAGCCTGTCAGCAGTCTAACAGAAACGATCTGTGTGAGGTAGTTGAACCGGTTAAGCTGAAGGACATTGACAGGTACAAGCAGGACGTAAACCTTGTTGCCTACGAAAATGAAGATGAGACAAAGCTGAGAGATCATATAGGAGATGGGAACATCTGCTTTGTGATCGGACCGGAAGGCGGCTTTGAGGAAAGCGAAATAGAGATGCTTAAGGAAAAGGGCTTTACCTGTGTTTCTCTTG
>ONPK01000084.1 GCA_900319675.1 uncultured Bacillota bacterium | reverse complement strand
ATACGCTGACGTTCTTGAAGAACTCAAGAAGGTTGAGGACAGATTTGAAAACAAGGTATTCTGGGGCATGGACATTCAGACCGAACATGAGAAGTATCTGTGCGATGTCATCTGCAAGGGACCTGTATTCGTAATGAACTATCCGAAGGAATCAAAGTCTTTCTACATGCGACTCAACGATGACAACAGAACCGTTGCCGCAACTGACCTGTTAATGCCGGTAGTCGGCGAATTATGCGGCGGTTCTCAGAGAGAGGAAAGATACGACGTCCTGGCTCAGAGAATGGATGAGAAAGGTGTCAATAAGGAATCACTGCAGTGGTACCTTGACCTCAGAAAGTACGGCTGCTGCAAGCATGCCGGTTTCGGTGTCGGCTTTGAAAGACTGTTAATGTACATTACCGGCATTGAGAACATCAGAGACGTTCTGTCATATCCGAGAACACCGAAGAACCTGAACTTCTAAAGCAGGAAACAGAGAGCATCGATAGGTGCTCTTTTTTACGTTTCATCGGGAATCTTGTGGTTCCGTTAACTTGAATAATGTTACCTTATGTAATAAAATGTATCTAGTGAAAGCGTTTGCAAGTAACGGAGAGAAGAAGGGAAATAAAACTATGAAAAAATTATTGACAGTTCTCCTTTCAGTCCTCATGTGTCTGACAATGTTCGGTTGCTCAGGCGGCGGTGAAGGCGGAAAGGAAGGCGGCGATGACACACCTAAGTCAGGTGCTGACACAGCTACTTTTGAAGAATTATTAGCAGCCGGCAAGGAAAACGGCAAGCCATTGACAATCTACACTACACACTCAGTTATCAATGATGCTATCGAAGCATTCATGATCAAGTATGAATTGGATGGCAAGATCGAGTACAGCTCAACCCAGATCGGTGACACAAACCAGATCACTCAGGTAGCAACAGAAGTTGCTCAGGGTGTAGACGGCGCTGACATCATCTTCATTCAGGATGGCGGACGTGTTCTGACAGACCTCGTTGAAGAAGGCTATGTTTACAACTGGTACAACAAGGAAATCCAGGACTTAGTCGGTGAAGACTGCGAACCTCTGTTAGTCTGGGACTACTGCAACAAGGTATTCATCTACAACGTTAACGCAGGCGACAAGTCATTCGCAGATGGCGAAATCAACAACATCTGGTACGCTACAGATCCACAGTATGCTGGTGCAGTATGCATGAAGGATCCTTCAAGCGAAGGCGTTAACATGAACTTCCTGGTCAACCTGACATCAGATGAAAACGCAGCCAAGATGGCTGATGCTTACAAGGCATACTACGGCAAGGACATCGTATTAGATGCTGACTGCCCGAATGCTGGCTACCAGTTCATCAAGATGCTGTATAAGAACGGCATGGTATTAGGTTCATCAGACAGCACCATCGCAAAGGATACAGCTGCTTCTGACAAGAAGATGAGCGCTCTGATCACTCTGAACAAGTATAAGAAGAGTGTCGGCAAGCGTGATGACGGTTCAGCCAACATGAACTTTGCTCAGGATGTTAATCCAGTTGCAGGCTTCATTTACCCGATCTATGGATTACAGGTAAAGAACGCTGACAACCCAGAATTAGCCAAGGCATTCCTGATCTGGTTATATTCAGCAGAAGGCTGGAAGGGTGACGGCACAATGACCATCAAGGACGGCTCAGTTTACAAGGGAATGAGCGGCAGATTTGGTGACTACAGCGGCAACCAGGCTAACCCAGTTGTTGATGGTGACTTACCAGTTAAGGAATGGAAGAAGATCTTAATTCAGGAAGATGCTAAGCAGGCTGCTGAAGCAAGAGCTGATGTAGAAGACTTCATCTTAAAGATTAAGTAATTTAACTTAAGTATAGTCAATTATAAGGAAGGCTCTGGAGACATTATGCTTAGCCTTCCTTTCTTTAATTAAATAGACGGGAGAAGAATATGAAGAAAAAATGGAATAAGATAAAGACATTTTTCAGTAAGCCATATAATGTGCTTTTGATTCTGTTCCTGGTCATTCTGACGTTTTTAGTAGTCATTCCGCTGATTTCCATCGTGAGGGACACGTTCATTGTCCATCCGTCTGAGAAATCAAGAGTGCATCAGGCCGTAGGTACCTTTACCACGTATCACTGGGTGAGGGCATTTGCCAGCAGTTTCAGCAAGTCCCTGCTGTGGGATCCAATCCGCAACAGCATCGTTACTTCCATCTGGTCATGTGTCGTCGCCATTCTGATCGGCGGTTCATTTGCCTGGCTGGTTTCCAGAAGTGACCTGATGTGGAAGAAGGTTTTAACGAAACTGTTCATCTTCCCATACATCATGCCGGCCTGGACTCTGGCGCTGGCCTGGAAGAACTTCTTCAAGAGCATTGAAGTTACCGGATCAAACGGCATCTTTACGGCTCTTACCGGTCTTACCGTTCCAACGTGGTTCGGCTATGGCGAATTCCCGATCATCGTCGTAACCGGTCTGCACTATGCCCCATTTGCCTACATTCTGATAGGCGGCATACTGCATAACATGGACGCCAACCTGGAAGAAGCGGCGATAATACTGAAAACAAAGAGACTCAGGATGTTCACAAGAATTACCGTCCCGATCGTCATGCCGGCTGTACTGAGTACCATCATTCTGGTATTCTCCGGTGCCATGGCATCATTCGCATCTCCGCAGTTCCTTGGCTTACCGGTACGATACTTCGTACTTACCACTGAACTGTACGCGGCGATAAACGGTACCAACCCCGGTGTCGGCTACATTCTGGCGCTGGTCATGATCATTCTGAGCATCATCATAATGTTCATCAACCAGAAGATGATCGGTACCAGAAAGTCATACGCAACGGTAACCGGCAAGAGCGCCAACATTTCGCTGTTCCATCTGAGAGGATTCAGACTTCCTATTTCAATACTGACAGCGTTCGTCGTACTGTGCATGTCAGTAATTCCACTGGTAACATTCGCTCTGGAATCCGTCATGCTGCAGACAGGCGTATACAAGTTGTCCAACATGACGCTAAGCTTCTGGATCGGTCAGTCTCAGGGACACAACTCAATTCAGGACCAGCCTGGCATACTGCTTAATCCGGAAGTTTACAGGACGTTGCTTAACAGCTTGAAACTGTCATTCACCTGTGCAATCGGTGCCGGTACGTTGGGATTTTTGGCAGGCTACAGCATTGTCAGAAGAAGAGGAAGCTGGTTGTCAAAGTTAGTTGAAGATCTGACTTTCATACCTTACCTGATTCCATCAATGGCCCTGGCAGCCATCTATCTGTCAATGTTCTCGACAAAGAGAGGCATTATTCCTTCACTTTACGGTACATTCACGATCCTGGCATTGATCGGTACGATCAAGTATCTGCCGATGGCCTCAAGAAGCGGTGTCAACTCCATGCTGCAGCTGTCACCGGAAATTGAGGAAGCCGGAATCATCATGGGTGTTCCTTGGGTCAAGAGAATGACGAGGATCATCATCCCTATTGAAAAGGCCACGATCGTATCCGGATATCTGTTACCATTCATTTCCGGTATGCGTGAACTGAGTCTGTTCGTAATTCTGATAACCGCCAATAACAGAGTACTGACATCATTACTGCTGTTCTATGATGAGAAGGGCTTCACCCAGTTCTCTAACGCGGTTAACTTATTGATCATCATTGTCGTACTGGTAATCAACTTCACCGTTGAAAAACTGACCGGTGCTTCAATCGAAAAGGGTGTAGGAGGAAACTAAAATGCCAACAATCAGATTAGTAAATGTAACAAAACAGTTCGGCAAGGGTTCACTGGCTGTTGACAACCTGAACATGGAGATCAAGAACGGCGAATTCGTATCGCTGTTAGGTCCTTCAGGCTGCGGCAAGACAACCACTCTGAGAATGATTGCCGGTCTTGAAACTCCGACAGAAGGAGAAATATACTTTGATGACGAATGTGTCTTCTCAGATGAAAAGGGCATTAACCTCTCACCTGATAAGAGAAACATCGGCTTCCTGTTCCAGAACTATGCATTGTGGCCGCACATGACCGTATACAAGAACATCTCATTCGGTCTGGAAAACATGAAGTGGCCTAAGGACAAGATCGATGCCAGAGTAAAGGAAATCTGCAAGACGATGCGTATTGAAGAATACATCAACAGATATCCGGCAGAACTGTCAGGCGGCCAGCAGCAGCGTGTTGCCATTGCCCGTACGCTGGCACCAAATCCAAAGGTACTGTTAATGGACGAGCCGTTAAGCAACCTTGACGCCAAGTTAAGAAACGACATGCGCGCCGAGCTGAAGAGACTGCACCTGACAACTGGATCAACATTCGTCTACGTTACTCATGACCAGTCAGAAGCCATGACCCTGTCAACCAAGGTCGCTCTGATCAAGCTGGGTCTGTTACAGCAGTACTGTCCGCCATTACAGCTGTATGGCGAACCTAACAACGTATTCTGCGCTGACTTCATGGGCAACCCAAGCATGAACTTCGTAAAGTGCCATGGCCATACCGAAGGTGATCATCTGATCCTGAACACACAGAAGTTCAAGGTCATCTTCACACCTAACGAGAAGGTAGAATTACAGCCTGAGCATGAGTACATTCTCGGCATCAGACCTGAATTCATCCATGTATCAGATGAAGGCGTTGAAGCAAGAGTCGTATCATCATTACCGTCAGGCATGGAAACGACTTTGGCTCTGGCCGTTGATGACATCGTTCTTTCAGCCGTAGCCTTCGGCAGTGTTGACTTTGCGATGGATTCAACCGTTCGTTTCAACTTTGAAGGAAACCGTTACGTATTATTCGACAAGGAAACCGAGGAAAAGATCGTCTTAGGTTCTCTTGAAATCATTGAATGATATGGATAACCGGGATAAGTTTGAGGGATTTTTGGAAAGATTGGCAGGACGGTTAACCAACACCGTCCTGCTTGGCTTTTTCAGCCTGCTGTTCTGCGTGCCGGTAGTGACCGTCGGGGCAAGTCTGACGGCACTGCATGATGCGATGGGACAGTATGTGGTTTATGAAGAGGAAAAGCCGCTAAAAGTCTTTCTGAATTCCTTCAGGAAGTACTTTAAGATATCAACGGTGGTGTGGCTGGTTCACGCTCTGGCCTTTGCCGTACTGATCCTTGACTATCTGTACTACAAGGGCGGGGATAAGACCATTGACATTCTGGGTCAGACAGGCATATTCGTCCTGATGGCCGTACTTGTCTTTGAAATGCTGATGGTATTTGTGGTCATCTCCCAGGACATGACAGAGAGCCCATGGGGAGCCTTCAGGAAGGCACTGAACATCTCATTTACCTGCCTTCTGGAAACACTGGAACTCTTAGTGATAAACATCGGCATACCATTGCTGAGCATCCTGGTATTTCCGGGATTTCTGCTGGTACTGCCGGGTGTCATCGCCTATGCCAGCTGGCAGATAATTCCCCGGATGCTGAAGAAGTACAAGTTCAAGCGGGGCAATGCCGAATACCAGAGAGAAAGAAGAAAAAAGCAGTAGCTGACATCACGATCAGGTACTGTTTTATTTTGGTTGTATTTCCAACAAATTAATGAACGGCATATTTTAACAAAGGATAAAGTGTAGTATAATTACTATGAGTAAATACTGAGAGGAGTGTTTATTATGGCAAAAAAGGCAAAAATCGCATGGAAGAGAGTAATTCCGCTGGGCGTACTGGGAATACTGGTAATTTACCTGGTACTGTCACTGTTAGTATCATTGATCTTCAGACCTGGCTCAGGCACTGATCCGGGCAAGAAGAATAACGATCCAAGCAAGGTAACCATCTGCACTCTCAACAGCAAGCAGACTACCAAGGCCCTGGAGAAGGAAAACAGAGAGAACGTCGTTGAAGTAAAGGATTACAACTTCTATGGCGAATCACTGAATCTTTACTATGACGTCTACAGCCGTCAGACCTACAAGTCAAACAGCCTGTCAGGTGAAAAGCTCGCTCTCATTGACATGTGCAGCGATAACAAGATCACCTTTGACATCAGCAGTGACGTTGACAGCCAGATCAACATCGGCAAGCTGACGCCGGGATTCTATTCAGTATACATTCAGGCCGGTGAAGAAGGCGCTGAAACCTATACCAGAGTATTTGCCTCTCATGCCATTACCAGCAACAACATCATCTACTCAGTATTGAGAAACGGCGAACGTCTGAGAGTTCAGATCGTAGCTGACAAGACATACTTTGACGGCGAGAAGGATAC
>ONPK01000156.1 GCA_900319675.1 uncultured Bacillota bacterium | reverse complement strand
AAGTAATTCTCCGGATCATCGCTCATGCTCATCTTGGTCATGACCGGAATTCTCATGTAATTACGGTAAACGGAAAAGATTCCCTCACTTCTCTTAATGATGTTGTAACAGGCCTTCATTCTCTCAATGTCCGCCGTTTCATGCTCATTCGTCAGTATCATTGCCCCGGCAATGTTCATGGTCTCTTCCAGCTTGTAGTTTCTGCACAGGGTCTCAAAGTTGGCCATCAGCAGATCACACATGTTCATCAATGTTTCATCCATTTACTTCACCATCGTCCTGCCCAGATTTTCGACGATCACCTTTCTGACATCTTCATAGGCACTTATCACATCTTCATCCAGCCCATGGAAACAGATGCTCTCATAATCCTTCTGGATTCCGGCAAATTCCTCATCCAGTTCTCCGCTTACGTATCTGTAGGAAACCTTGTTTTCCTCAAGTACGCTTATGTCCATTATCCTTACATGTCCTGAAGCCATGAGTCTCGTAAGCTCCAGCATACAGGCTGCACCAGACAGACCGGTCAATCCCGCTATTTCATCAAGGAAACAGTCCCTGCCTAACAGATAGGTTACGTACAGTACCTTCATCCTGTTAAGACAGAGATCATGCTTCTGAGCAGCCGTATTCAGCAGTCTGTCGATCAGGTGTGAACTCAGATAGTTCAGGAAGAAGTCACTGCCCTTGCAGGCTTCATCATAGAATACCCTGTCCCCGTCTTCCGTTCCCAGTTTCTTGGTGTCTCTGGCAAACGGCAGACTGAAGGCATCCGTACTCACAGCTACCAGATAGCCGTAAATAATCGGCTTTCTGCTTTCATAATCCTTTTCATCAAGAATGTTGCGGTAGAAGTCGTTGTAATACTTTATTACGCTCGTCTTCATCTTTACCGTGCTCTGCAGGTTCATGTTCTGTTCCACCAGAGAGCCCTTGGTTCTGACATAGTAGTAGACAGGAGCCTTAAGAACGCTTACGTTTTCCACATGCAGCAGATATTCCAGATTGAATATCACGTCTTCACAATAACTGATGTTTTCATCCAGTCTGATGTGATACCTGTCGATGATCTCCTTTTTATAGAGTTTGTTCCACAATACTCCATAGTAGAAATCAGCCGGAGTCTTCATCATCTCATCAGCGTACTGATTTCTGGTGATGATGCCGCCTTCCCTGATCGAACCCTTTCTTGATACGTTGTCATCAATGACCCGGTAGAAGTCGCCGATCACCATGTCGCAATTACTGTCATCCATGGCTCTTACCAGCTGCTTGGTAGAATCAAACGGCAGCCAGTCATCTACGTCCATGAACTGAACGTAATCACCCGTTGCCCTTTCCAGGCCCAGATTTCTGGTTGAGGATACGCCGCCGTTTTCCTTGTGAATGGCAATTACCCTCGGATCCTTTTCGGCATATTCCTGCATTATCTGCAGAGAATCATCCTTACTGCCGTCATCAACCAGCAGTACCTCCAGGTCACGGTGGTCCTGAGTCAGAATACTGTCGACACACCTCTCTAATACTTTTCCCCCGTTGTATACCGGAACGATTATGCTGACTCTGCTCATTTTCTACTTCTCCTTGAACAATACGAACTTTTCCAATGGGAACAGCACGGCTACCTGTACCATTCCCGCTGCCATGGCCGCAATCGTTCTGGCCAGGCTGGCCAGTGACGTCTTATTGAGCTGGGCAGTAATGTAGCCCTGCAGCCAGGTGGTAAACAGGATCAATGCGGTCAGCACTACGAAGTAACCGATCAGTCCTGCCTTTGTCCCCTTGCCCTTGAAGGTTGCCTTCATGTTTACGAAGTAACCGTAGATGTTGGCAATGAAGTTTGAAAGGAAGAACGGCAGTACATAGCCAAAGGTCACGACGCCGTCAACGACGTACCTGCTGTCACCGTCAAAGAGAACTTCAGGATTGAAGATTCCCTGTAAAAACGGCGGCAGTTTGGTCGTAACCGAATCAAATATCAGCGGTAACAGGTTTGCCAGCAACAGCTGTACAGCTGTTATGCTCAGGCTTACCAGGTTGAATTTTACAAACTGCCATACGGCATTGTTACCGAATTTCTCGTCTAATTTTCTGAACATGTTCATCACGCTTTCCAATAATAAATATAGCACAAAAAGAAGTGGTTACCCACTTCCCTTAAGTCATTCGCTGACTGATTTCTCCTTTATCTTGTCGATCAGCCAAAGGCCTGATCTTGAGAAGTCTTCCATCGTAAAGTCCTTGAACTTCAGTTCCTTTCTGTTAAGAGCAGCGCTGGCCTCCTGGGCTCTTGAAAAGTTCCACATGCACCAGCTGATCTTGTTTTCCTCAAGGAAATCGATCCAGACGTTGGCTTCATCCTCATCTATGGGCAGATCGCCTGAAGAAGAGGTAATGCCGAATTCCGTCACAAACAGTGCCAGTCCCCTGTTCAGGGCGGTTCTGGCCTTGTCTCTGAGTGATTCTCTGTGACTTGCTGAATAGAAGTGGAGAGTATACATCAGATTATCGTAATCGAGAGGATCGCCTGCGGCAACATCTACGTCCTGAGACCAGTTGGGCGTGCCGACGATGATCACGGAATCAGGGTCATTGTTCCTGATGATCGGAATGATGACCTCTGCGTATTTCTTTACTGACGCCCAGTCCGTATGATTTGGCTCGTTGCAGATCTCATAGATGACATTGTTGTAGTTCTTGTACTTCTTTGAAACTTCATCAAAGAACTCTCTGGCGTCTTCAATGTGCTCATTGGGATCGCCGTCATTGAGAATGTGCCAGTCGATCATGGCGTACATGTCCTGATTTTTGGCATATTCAACGCCATCACAGAGATCCTTCATCAGCGATGCCTTGTCTCCACCGGTACAGTAACCGGCGGTTCCCATTCCCCAGGTATACAGTGCAAGCCTGATGAGATTGCAGCCCATGAGATGTGAAATGTCATGGAATGCTTCGTCAGTTATAAGATTGTGAGATACTGATATGCCGTTATTGGAAATGCCTCTGAGCATTATCGGGTTGCCATCCTGTCCGCAGAGCTGGCCGTCAACTACCTTGACGATGCCCCTGCTGGAAGGTCTGTCCTTGCCGTCAAATGACTTTTTATCTCCACCTGAACAGCCTGCCACCAGCATCATGCATATCAGTATTATTAGCAGTTTTTTCATTGCAGTTCTCCAAA
>ONPK01000002.1 GCA_900319675.1 uncultured Bacillota bacterium | reverse complement strand
CATGGATCATCTTGATCCTGATTCATTCATGATCACTCTGAACTTCGTAGCCAAGTTTGCTGACCAGATTGCCAACGCTTCCGTTAATCCGATCCCGCGTAAGTTCGCCGACAAGGTTACAAAGTTAATGGAAGAAAGAAAGAAATGGCTGGGCGGTGCAGATAAGAAGGAAGAAAAGAAGAAAGCCGACAAGTCAGAGGAAAAGAAAACAAAATAACAAACAGGCATCTCAATGAGATGCCTTTATTCTGCTTATAATGCTGATAATTATATGTCTTAGTATGGATTCTCCTCATCGAGCAGCCACGGTACGCCATGGAAGAATATCTCAATCTGCAGTGCCGGTTGCGGCAGGTCTTCTTCCGGAAGAGATATTTCCGTGGTGAATCCAACGGAATAACCTTCACATATCTCAAGCAGATTCAGCTTTCCATCATCCTTCCAGACTTCCTCACCTTCAACGATCTTACCACACATGTGGTAGAAACCTCCATAATGCATTGCCATTCCTTCATCTTCTGCGTTCCAGGAAATGATTTCAGTCGCCTTTCTCACGTTCATTCCCAGCATTGAGAAGAATTCCCTGACTGCCTCAGGAAAACTGCTGCAGGCCATGTCGTAGTTACGGCATCCGACACATCCGCAGCTTTCCGCTGCGGTTTGAAGACCGGCATGGAATTCTGCAGTCTTTTCAATGTCAATGTCTAGGGTAATGTTACCAAGCCTAAATATCATGTTATCTCCTGAAAGGCATTGGTTTACGATTTAATCAGATTCTGCCTTCAGGTTTATTATACAGAAAAAATTCCACATAAAAAGCATCTGATTACTCAGATGCCTGATTTCTGCTTGATTTATTGTCTTCTACCTCGTAGAATCTCTTTCAACCAGTGATACCTGGATGATGTTATCTGATGACACTTCTTCCTTAGACAGCAACTTTAGCATGGTTTCTACTGCCTTATCAGCTATCCTTTCGGGATTCCTGTCAATAGCTGTAATGGAAGGAGATGCAAGTGTTGAATATGGAGTATTGTCAAAGGAAATCAACTTGATGTCCTCTGGCGCATAGTATCCCAGTAATCCAATAGCCTTCATGACGGAAAAAGCAGATCTGTCAGATGAAGTAATGATGGCGTCGATCTTCTTATTCTGAGACAAAACATCCATCACGATGTCTCTTGTCTCTTCCTGTGAAGACTTCTTTCCTTCTCTGTATATGATCAGGGATTCATTTACCTGATTATTTCTGTCGCTTAAGGCTTTCTTATAGCCGCTGACTCTTGGAGATTCGCGCTTTTCTGCCAGCAGACCCGGCAGAAGCAAGATGTTTCTGCATCCCTTTTCCAGCAGATATGATGTTGCCTCATACATGGCACTTTCATCATCGTTTCCAACCCATGGAATCACTCTGCTGCTGAATGGCTTTCTGTCGACAAAGACGATTGGATAATCATCCGGTAACAGACCATCTCCTAATTCAGACAGGCCTGATACATCGATGATGCCTGAACACAATGGCGCCAACAGTTTCAGATATTCCCTTTCATTTTCAGAATTGTTATTGCTGTCGCACAGTAACATTCTGTAACCGTAACCGGCAAGATGTGACTCAATGTAGTGAGCCAGAGCTGAGAAAAAGGAATTGTCCGTTGTAGGGATGATCATTCCTATTACTTTTCTGTTTTCCATCATTCTTCACCTCTCAGTTCACTGATCAGCTGCTTATATGTCTTACCCTTACGGAATAAGGCAGAGCTGCCAAGAATGAAACCGTCTGCCCCCAGGTTGCTCAGGTCTTCAACAACTTCCGGTGAACAGTGTCCGTCAATCATGATCTTGAAACCATACTCTTCCTTCAGTTCAACCAGTTGTTTGATCTTCTTCTTGGTAAAGTCAATGAATGCCTGTCCTGCAAAACCCGGATTAACTGTCATTACCATGACATAGTCACACAGATTCAGTATTTCACTTATTGAGGAAACGCTAGTATCAGGATTAACCGCAATTCCCGCCTTGGCACCCATTTCCTTTATGTGTGCCAGTGTCTTAACAACATATCTCTCTGACTCAGGATGAATGTAGATGATATCTGCACCTGCCTTGATGAACCAGTCAACCTTATTGGCCGGATTTTCAATCATCAGATGGCAGTCTACAGGCTTATCGGTATATCTTCTGATGGTTTCAACATCCATGACACCCATCGTGAAATTGGGAACGAAGGTTCCGTCCATGATGTCGCAATGGAAGATGTCTACGCCGGCATCATCCAGTGCTCTGACTTCATCAGCCAGATGTCCGTAGTTAGCACACATCATTGATGGGCATAACAGTCTTTCTGACATGCTTATTCCTCCGCAGCCTTAAGATGCTGAGTCTCTTCAATTTCCTTGATCATGTCGATTCTGTTCTGATGTCTGCCGCCTTCATATTTGGCATTCAGCCATTCATCAACGATCATCTTTGCCGTTTCAATGCCGATTACTCTAGCACCGAAGGCGATGATGTTGGTATTGTTATGCTGCTTGCTTAATCTGGCAGTATATGGATCTGAACAGACACATGCTCTGATTCCTCTGACCTTATTGGCAGCCAGGGAGATTCCGACACCGGTACCGCAGATCAGTACGCCGGCATCAACTTCATTTCCTGCCACCATCTTGGCTACCTTATAGCCTGAAACCGGATAATTGAATCTCTCCGTAGAATTCGTTCCTACGTCAACTACTTCAATTCCCTTTGACTCAAGGTATTCCTTTATCTCTTTCTTCATGTCAACTGCGACATGGTCATTTCCTATTGCGAGTTTCATATTTGTTCCTTTCCGTCAGAGTCAGTCCAGATTCTCTCCGTTTGACTCAATGACTCTCTTGTACCAGTAGAAAGAATCCTTTCTTGATCTGTTCAACGTTCCCCTTCCTTCATTATCCTTATCAACGTAAATGAATCCGTATCTCTTCTTCATCTCACCTGTTGATGCAGATACAAGGTCAATTGGGCCCCACATCGTATAGCCGAGAACAGGAATTCCATCAACGTTGATGGTGTCTCTCAAAGCTTCCAGATGCTTCTTCATGTAATCTATGCGGTACGGATCGTGAATTGATCCGTCTTCTTCTACGACGTCAACTGCTCCAAAACCATTTTCTACGATGAATAACGGTTTTTCATAGCGGTCATATAATGTATTGCAGGTCACTCTTAAGCCAAGTGGATCAATCTGCCAGCCCCAGTCTGAAGCCTTCAGATATGGATTTACTACGGCCTTGAATACGGCGTTGCCGCGTGAGTGATTCTTCAGTACTTCCTCATCGGTGGATATGCATCTTGAACAGTAGTAGGAGAAGGATATGAAATCAACAGTTCCCTCCTCCAGGGCCTTGCGGTCTTCTTCTGTAAGATCTATCTTTACACCAAGTTCCTCCATTCTTCTGAATGCCCATACAGGATACTTGCCCCGGGCCTGAACATCAGTGAAGAAATAGTTATCCCTGTCCATGTTGAAGGCTTCCCAGACATCATCAGGATCACAGGAATATGGATAGTACTGACCAGCTGCCAGCATGCAGCCAAGTTTGTTTTCCGGATCGATCTCATGAGCCAGCTTAACTGCCTTGGCAGAGGCAATCAGTTCATGATTGGCTGCCGTGTAATTAACCTGGTTTTTGTCTTCGCCTTCCTTATAGAGTATGCCTGCTCCCATGAACGGCATGTGCAACAGCATGTTTATCTCATTGAAGGTCAGCCAGTATCTTACCAGTCCCTTGTACTCGGTAAAAAGGATTCGGCACAACTTCAGGAAGGCATCGATCATTCTTCTATCCTTCCAGCCGCCGTACTTTCTGATCAAAGCGATCGGAGTATCAAAATGATTTATAGTTACGAGCGGTTCTATGTTATGTTTTTTCAGTTCTGTAAAAACGTTTCGATAGAATTCAATTCCCTTTGCGTTAGGAATGTCATCATCTCCGTTTGGCAGTATCCTTGTCCAGGAAATAGACATACGGTAGGTCTTGAAGCCCATTTCAGCAAATAAGGCAATGTCTTCCCTGTAGTGATGGTAGAAGTCTATGGCTTCGTGAGCCGGATATGCATGATCTTCATCACATTCCATCATTTCAATGATGCCCCTGGATACCTTCATGCGGTCCGGTCCGAATGGAATGACGTCAACCGTAGACAGTCCCTTGCCATCAACATCCCAGGCACCTTCACACTGATTGGCAGCAGTAGCGCCTCCCCATAAGAAATCCTTTGGAAAATTCATGTTTTCCTCCCTATTTATTCACGCTGGCCATTCTGAACCAAGTGTAGTGTTCACCCTTGATTGATACGGATAACTGATAGACATTCTTTGGCCAGCTGCAGCCGCTGAATCCCCCATCACCGATTGCGTGTATGTCAGCACCTGTCTGCTTCATTAGTATAGCCACCTGACGGATCGTATCTTCATCAGTACATTCAACAGAAGAGTTCAGGAAGCACATTGTCAGAGTTCCAGGCTTATAGGTATGCACATACTGAACAAGACTTCTGATGTCTTCAACGGTAATGCCGCCTCTTGAGCCAGGACACGGCAAGTCAATGCAGTCAGCACCGGCATCGATCAGCTGTCTGATTACCTCCTTTGCATCATAATCAGCCGTTGGATCACCAAGTACCTTTTCATTGATGCCGTCTTCCCACTTGCCAGCCATGATTAGCATGTCATCGCCAAGCATTTTCCTGGCCATCCTGGTACAGGAGATCACATCGGTTAAAGAAGTACCGCTGCCTGGATTTCCACCTAATACGATGAAGTCAGCTCCGATCTCTCTGCACTTCAGAATGTGCTCTCTGGTAGCGACCATTCCTTCTCTTCTGTAAAGAGCCTTCTTGCCGCCGTCTTCACTGCCGGCTTTTGGACAGCCGAGATATACACCGATTGGACGGTTGCATCTTGCCTTGAGTTCCTTCAGAGAAAGACCGCAGAGTCCCGGATTGTTGCTCATGTCGTCAAGATCAATTGTGTTAAGCATGACCATGTCAGCGCCCCAGGCGAACATGAGTTCACTGTTTGTTACTCCTCTGACCAGACCAGGTCCGGCAAAGAGAAGATGCTGACCCATGATGGTTCTTGACTCAGCCTTGAAGATGGATTCCTTGAGTTCCATTGGACTCATTTTTTCAAAATCGGATTTTGTTGCACCGATTATGCGAACGACATTTGACATTTTTGTACTCCTTTATCTATAAGCGCAGATAGCCGATAGCATCTGATCGGCTCCCTTTTTGATTATAACATTATTCCTGATCGTATTTCTTATCGTAACCGAAGTAGTAAACAGCGATTGCTGTGCCGAATAAGGCAATCAGCATTGCAGCTACGAAGTAACCGAAACCTTCACCTATGAACAGTGGGAATGAGAGGATTCCAACTGGGCCGCCTGCTAAGGCTGCTGCGTTACCGAAACCAGCGATACCGCCAGCGATGGCTGCGAATACAACTGCGATGTAGAATGGCTTCTTTAATGGAAGGTTAACACCATAGATTGAAGGCTCAGTGATTGCGAATACACCGGTAATGCCTGCTGATAATGCTGTTTCCTTCAGACGCTGATTCTTTGTTCTTAATGCAACGCCGAGTGCTGCGCCAGCCTGTGTCCAGTTAGAAGGTCCTGTAACAGCGTTGATTGTGTTACGGCCGTACTGTGCAATGTTGAGAGTTCCCAGTGGAACGATACCCCAGTGGAGACCGAATACAACTAATACCTGCCATGCAGCACCGAGGATGATGCCGCAGACTGTTGGATTCAGATTGTATAATGCTGTGTAAGCTGCGCCCATCCAGCTCTGTAATGTTGCTGTGATAGGTCCAATGACTAAGAACATTACAGGAACAGTAATGACTAATGTCAGTAATGGTACCAGAACGTACCTAGCATACTTTGGAACGAACTTGTTGCATGTCTTTTCAACTACTGACATGAACCAGATTGTAACGATGATTGGGATTACAGATGAACCGTAGCCCTGTCTCTGCATTGACATTGGGATGCCTAAGAACTTTAAGCCGGCTTCGCCAAGAACTGCAGACTGAATTGTAGCAGAGCACATTGTCAGAGCAACTGCTACTGCGATGTAAGGGTTGCATCTCCACTTGACTGCTGCTGCGTATGCCAGATATACAGGCAGGAATGAGAAGATGGCATTGTAGATTTCATTGATGACCAGATATACGCCGCTGTCTGTAGCCAGGCCTGCGAACTTTGTCAGGATCATTAATAATGAACGGATCATACCTGCACCGATGAGTGCTGGAAGAATTGGCGTGAAGATGTTTGTTACCAGATCAATGACCTGATCCATGAACTTGCCCTTAATCTTTAAGTCATCCTTTTCAACAACGTCGATTGCTGAACCAACGATGCCTGTTACATCCTGAACAGCGTTGAAGACATCTTCTACTTCGTTACCGATAACGACCTGGAACTGTCCACCCTGCTCGATGACATTGATAACGCCGTCAATTTTCTTAACTGCTTCTGCAGATGCCTTGGAATTATCTTTCAGTTTAAAGCGAACGCGTGTGATGCAGTGTGTAAGAGAAGAAATGTTTTCCTTACCACCAATATTCTGTACGATTTCTGTAGCGGTTTTCTTGTAATCCATGTTTGTCCTCCTTTGGATTTAATCCCGTTTGGTTATTCGTTTAACCCAGCTATAAGATAACATCTCAAATTCCCCTTTTCAATAGGTTTCAACAAAAAAGTTAAACGTTTAATCATTTAACCACTTATTTAACCATTTTTATGCTATAATTACTGCGGAATATTGGAGTGACCAGCTATGAAAGAAAAGAAAATGTTATCAATCGTTGACATTGCCAGCCTTGCCGGAGTATCAACCGCAACCGTTTCACATGTCATAAACAAGACCGGACGTTTCTCCAAGGAAACAGAGGAAAAAGTGAGAACTGTCATAAAAGAGTACGGATATGTATCCAATAATACGGCAAGAACTCTTCGTTCATCCGCATCACATACAGTAGGTCTGATCCTTCCTAACATCAATAACGACTTCTTCTCATCCATTGCCGTCAGCATCGAACAGTATTTTGACTTCAATGATTATGCCCTGTTCATATGCAATACGGATAATGATCCCCAGAAGGAAAGAAGGTACTTCCACCGTCTTGATTCAATGAGAGTAGATGGAATCATCGTGATATCATGCCAGAAGGAAATCGAAGCCGGCATCCTTTCCAGGGAAATTCCTGTCGTACTGCTTGACAGAACTCCGAAAAACGAACAGGATCTCTGTATAGTTACTTCCGATGTCATAAAAGGCATCCATGACGCAACCACCTCCCTCATAGACAAGGGGTGTAGAAACATCGTGTTCATATCTTCATACCTGGCTACCTACGTTAAGACAAACAGAAAAGATGGCTATCTGAACGCCATGCATGACCATGGGTTGGATAAGGAACAGTCTGTCATCCAGCTTGGTGAAGGGCCTTCCATTGTTAATGCAGAAATAGAAATCATTGACTATGTTTCCAAGGGCAACAAGGTCGATGGAATCATCTGCACCAGTGACAATCAGGCAATCGGAGCCATGGAGGGTCTCAAGCGCCTTGGTCTGAGAGTTCCGGAAGACGTGAAGGTGTTCGGCTTCGACAACCAGTTCCAGTCACGTATCTGTACGCCTACCCTTTCAACGATTGAAAGAAATCCATCTCTTCTGGGCAGGATATCTTCAGAAGTTCTGCTGAATCTAATCAGAAATAAACCAGTGGAAAAAAGCACGGTAATTGACTGCAGCCTGGTCAACAGGGAATCGACACAATAACATGTCCCCTGCTTGATAATAACGGAAACAAAAAAAAGAACTTACGTTGGTAAGTTCTTTTGTTTTCAATTGGTGGAGCCGAGGGGAATCGAACCCCTGTCCAAAACGTGTCCCACATTCAGACCTCTACAGTTTAGTTCATCTCATTAACAGAAACCTCATGATGAACAAGATGTAGTCTCTGTTTTCCTGATGGGTTTTCGTTACTGATTTATCAGAAATCATCAGTACTTATCTTCTGTCTTTTACACCAGTCCATAGCCCAGAAGCTAAACAATGGCTGACGGCTGCGAGCCTTACGTCAGGCTATTAAGCAGCGAATGAATAATTACTGTTGCCAGTTATTTTTAGGTTTATCCGTTAGGCGAATAACTCCGCTGCAGTCCGAATCCAACTACGCCCTGTCGAAACCAAGACGACCCCGATTCACTTGGAAGAATATGATAACAGATATTGTTCAGTCCGTCAATCACGGTCTCAAGTGAGCTTCCTTTGTCCACTTGCTGGTGTGGAAATAAATCGTTGCCAGAACACCGGCTAAGGCAAATGACAGCGTCGTTGCCAGATATATGAAGATGACGTCAAACTTTATCTTTAGTCCAACGGTGACAAACACGAACTTGAATACGCACTGGGCAAATACGGCGATGATCATTGGAACTTTCATGTTGCCGGCGCCGCGGCAGCAGCCGTTATAGATATGTGACCAGGTCAACGGGATGAAGCCGAAGACTGAATACCTCGTCATCGTTGCGCCGAACCTTATGACTTCCGGATTGTCATTGAACAGTCCGACAAACGTTTCGGCAAAGATGAATATGACAGCTGCTAAGGCTATGGTGATGATGGTTGCGATCCTATTGCAAATCCTGATGCCTTCATGAACTCTGTCATACTTTCTGGCACCCAGGTTCTGCCCTACGTAGCTTGTTCCTATGGTTGATATGCTCTGCATCGGAATCTGGGTCCAGGTAGCGACCTTTTCGGCAACACCTACTCCGGCAATGAATTCATTGGAGAACAGATTGACCTGTGACTGTACCACCATGTTTGACAGGGCTATCAGCATGTTCTGAATTGAAGCCGGGATGCCCAAGGACATCATCCTTCTTACCAGGTGCATGTCCATCTTCAGATCATTTGAAGTCATTCTGAAGTCCGGATCCATTCTGAACAGAGCTCTGATGGCCAGCACGTCAACTAACAGCTGGGATATGATGGAAGCCAATGCCGTTCCGACAACACCCATGTTAAGGTACTTGACGAAGGCTATGCCAAGGACGACATTCATTACACTTGAGATCATCAGATAATAAAGCGGATCTCTGGAATCGCCAAGCGATCTCATGATGAAGAAACTGATGTTATACAGGAATACTGCGGCGTTGCCCAGCATGTATACTCGCAGATATATTTCGGCATTTTCGTAAATGGAGTCTCTGATATTGGTAAGTCCCATCAGCTGATCACAGAAGATCTCTCCCAGTACGGTAATGATTACGCCGACGGCAACTCCCATCACCAAACCGGTATGAATGGTCTTGCGCAGATTCTCCTTGTCCTTAGCCCCATGGTAGTTTGAAACCAGAATGCCGCAGGCAGTGGAAATGCCATAGAAAAAGAAGCTCGCTATGTTACAGATCGACTGTGTGGAACTTACTGATGAAAGAGCATCTGATGACATGTAGTTGCCAACGATCATGGAATTTGTCATTCCATAAAGCTGCTGAAACAGGTTTGCGAGGGTTATCGGCCACACAAATCTCAACAGCTGTTTCCAGACTACTCCTTCTGTAAGATCAACGAACTTCTTCTTATCCATTTTATTAACCTACGTAGTATCCCAATTCTCTCAGCTTTCCGTATACCTTGTGAAGCGGGAATCCTACGACAGTATAATAGCTTCCCTTAATGCCGGAAATAAAGACAGATGCCCAACCTTGTATCGCATAGGCTCCAGCCTTGTCATAAGGTTCTCTGGTCTGTATGTATTTCTCAATCTCAGCCTCACTGAGATACTCAAAAGTTACTTCTGTTACGTCATAGTCAACGTACTGATGATCCTTGGAAATCATGGCTACGCCGGTAATGACTCTGTGCGTTCTGCCGGAAAGCAGTTTAAGCATTTCCCTGGCCTCAGTCATGGTATGAGGCTTACCGAGGATCTTACCGTCGATCTCAACGATGGTATCAGCACCGATGACCAGTTCCTCCGGATGTTCCTTATAAACCGCCAGTGCCTTCTGCATGGCCAGATCCTTGATCCTTTCCTCGATTGGAAGTTCTTCCTTCATTACTTCCCTGACATTACTGACGATTATCCTGTAATGCAGGTTAAGCTTATCCATTATTTCTCTTCTGCGCGGTGACGCGGAAGCCAGTATTATGTCTCTCATGTGACTACCCCTCTGCTCTCATTTCCATAATCATGTCTCTGAGTTCGGCAGCCCTCTCAAAATCGAGGATCCTCGCTGCTTCTCTCATTTCCTTTTCCAGTCTCCTGATCAGTTCTTCCTGCTCACGGGCTGACTTTCTGTTCTTGCGCGCCATGTACTTGACTGCCATTTCGTGGGTCTCTCTGGAGTGGATGGCATCACGGATCTCCTTCTTGATCGTTGAAGGTACGATGCCGTGCTCCTCATTGAACCTTTCCTGAATGCCCCTTCTTCTGTTGGTCTCATCAATGGCCTTTCTCATTGAATCGGTAATGGCATCACCATACATTATGACGGTACCGTTGGCGTTTCTGGCTGCTCGGCCAATGGTCTGGATCAGTGATCTCTCACTTCTTAAGAAGCCTTCCTTATCGGCATCCAGTATGGCGATCAGTGATACTTCCGGAATGTCCAGACCTTCCCTTAACAGGTTGATGCCGACCAGCACATCGTACTTGCCCTTACGCAGATCCCTGATGATCTCCGTTCTTTCCAGGGTCTTGGTTTCGTGATGCAGATAGGCAACGTTGAAGGACTGCTGCTGAAGATATCTTGTAAGCTCCTCAGCCATTCTGACGGTAAGTGTCGTGATCAGCGTTCTTTCGCCGTTCTTTATTCTTTCGGTTATTTCGTAGATCAGATCATCGATCTGTCCCTTGGTTGGTCTTACCTCTACCTTTGGATCCAGCAGACCGGTAGGTCTGATGATCTGTTCAATTACCTTGTTATCGACCTTGTCCAGTTCATAGTCACCCGGGGTGGCTGATACGAAGATGACCTGATTGATCATCTTTTCAAACTCATTGAACTTCAGCGGTCTGTTGTCCAGGGCGCTCGGCAGTCTGAAGCCGTATTCAACCAGTGTCTCCTTACGGGAGCGGTCTCCGTTGTACATGCCCCTTACCTGCGGTACCGTAACGTGTGACTCATCAATTACCAGCAGATAGTCATCCGGGAAGTAGTCAAATAACGTAAACGGACGACTGCCCGGGGCTCTGAATTCCAGATGACGGGAATAGTTCTCAATGCCCGGACATACGCCGAATTCTCTCAGGGCTTCCAGGTCATAGCGGCATCTGTTTTCCAGACGTTCCCTTTCCAGAGGCTTGTTATTGTCTTCAAAGTACTTCAGACGCTCAGCCAGTTCAACTTCAATGTTATCGCAGGCTCTGTTGATGTCATCCTGTGCTTTGGCATAGCCGCTGGCCGGGAAGACATTGTATACGGTATAGGAATTCAGGACCTTGCCGTTGATCGGGTCAACCTCACAGATCCTGTCGATCTCATCTTCAAACAGTTCTATTCTGAGAATGTAACTGTCCGTGTAACCCAGGGCAATGTCAATGACATCTCCCCTGACTCTGAAGGTACCTCTCTTGAGATCCATGTCATTACGGCTGTACTGACGGTCAACCAGAAGCTTGATCAGTTCCCTTCTGTCGATCTGCTGACCGGTCTTGATGGTGAAGAACATGTCCCTGTACTGATTAGGGTCACTGGACGCATAGATGCAGGCAACGGAAGCCACAATGATGGTATCGCGGTGTTCCAGGACCGCATTGTAGGCAGCCAGTCTCAGCATGTCCAGCTCGTCATTGATCATGGCATTCTTCTCAATGTAGGTATCTGACTTTGGTATGTAGGCCTCAGGCTGGTAGTAATCGAAGTTGGAAACGAAGTATTCCACGTGATTATTCGGGAACAGTTCCTTGAACTCCGTATACAGCTGTCCTGCCAGGGTCTTATTATGTACAAAAACCAAAGTTGGCTTATTAACTTTGGCTATTACATTCGCTATGGTAAATGTCTTACCGGTACCAGTTGCGCCCAACAGTACCTGACATTTTCTGTTTTCATTCAGTCCTTCCACCAGCTGGTCGATCGCCTGCGGCTGATCGCCCTTGGGAACGAATGAACTGACTAATTCAAACTTTTCATCCATCTTACTGTTTTACGATCTCCAGAGCCTTCTGCATCTGCGTGTCATAGACGTCCCTCTTCATGTTCCAGTCATAGATGACACTGCTGTTGAGGCCAAGGCATGTCTGTTCATTAAGTGTTGAAGTCACCTCAAAGCCATGATCCTGCTGATATTTGGCAACGGCCTTTGCGGTAGCTTCGGAGAAATATCCGTCCGTACGGTCAACGTCATAACCCAGGAAGTCCAGAATGTACTGAGCGTTGGAAATCATGTATGATACGCTGTCATATGCGTACTCTTCACCTTCCTCAGGTGTGAACTGCGGCAGATACAGAGCTTCATGCAGTCTGACTTCATAGTCAGGTTCAATGCCCTTGCCGCCGATGTAAACACCCTTGCCCGACTTCCAGATGACATCCGTATACTTCAGAGCACTGCCGTCTGAGAATGTCTTGGTCAGCTGTGCCACACCCTTGCCGTATGTTGTCGTGCCAACGGTTTTGGCATTGCAGTTTTCCTTGAGAGCCATGGTGAATACTTCACTGCAGCTCGCGCTTCCCTCATCAATGAGGATGACGATGTTTCTGAAATCAAACTTTCTTGACTTCTCAACCTTGTCGATTATCTCCTTGCCGTCACGGTCTTCCTCGATCATGACGATCTGTCCGTTATCCATAAAATACGTGCACATCTGATCCAGGGTGGCTGCGTATCCGCCGCCGTTGTCTCTTAAGTCAATTATCAGATCACTGATACCGGCACTCTTGAACCTTTCAAGATGATTCTTGAGTTCGTCAGCCGTACCTGTACCAAAAGAAGTTACGGTTACCACACCGACACCTTCCTTGGTGGTGGAATATACAGTGCTTTCAATTAATCCCCTGCTAACAGGAACGTCAAAGGTATCGCTGCCTCTCTGAACGGTAACGGTTACCGTTGAACCGATCTCACCGGGAATCATGGAAACAAGTACGTCAACTCCCTCATCCTCGGCCTTGACACCATCTACTGCGATGATGTAGTCACCAGGCAGTATACCAGCTTTTTCGGCTGGAGAGGAGTACAGAGTTTCAATGACGAAGATCTTACCGTCCAGCTCATTGTATCTGATGCCGATGCCGACAAATGTGCTCTGCAGGGAACCGTTGAATCCCTCCAGTTCCTCAGGTGTCATGTATTCGGTGTGAATGTCTCCCTGAGCACTGACCATTCCCTTGATGGCATCTTCAATCAGCTTGTTCTTATATTCATCGGTTCCCTCGCCATAGTAGAACTTCGTTGTCAGTATCTTAAGAACTGCATCGAAGTTAGCCAGAGAACTGTCATTGCGGTAAATGATCTCCGGATCAGAGGTCGCCCTGCCAATGCCTACGCCAAGCACAAAGGAAATCAACGTTACCAGGGCCAGTAACGTTATGAAGAATCCTCTCCTGCTTTTCTTTTTCTGATGCTGCGCTACAGTGTAGACTTCGTTTTCCGACATACTAATTTACCTCTATTTGAATATTGTAACACACTGCCTGTCTTTTTCCCATAGTAAAGGACTCTTGCGAGTCCTTACGAATTAATACCAGTATCCGTATTTTACGCCGAAGATGTTCAGCGCATTTTCGTAACACGGCGCACCTCTGTAGGTACATGCACTGTAGATGTTACGACCTAACGTGTAATATACACGTCCTACGTTGGCGTAGTCTTCTATGTAGTCTCTAATCCAACCACTGCCCATTCTGATTACCTCAACGTGCAGGTGCGGTCCGGTTGAACTTCCCGAACTGCCAAGGTTACCGATTACTTCTCCCTGTAATAACGAATCACCCACTGAAACATTGACTGAGCTTAGGTGGGCATTGATGATCTCATAGACCATGTCGCCAACCTGAACGATGTAGCATATATAGTTACCGAAACCGTAGCCGCAGTAGCTGCCAAGATATCCATACGGACATCCCGTATTGGTGGCTACGACATAGCCATTGGCAACCGCATACACATTGGATCCGTAGTTGGCTGCCATGTCGGCTGCCGGATGGAATCCGCTGTAGGAATCTCCCGGTTCATAGTAGTAACAGCTTGATGAAATGTAGAAGCTGTTATGTATCGGGAAATAGAATCCGTTTGAAGCATAGAAATCTGAGAGTGCCTGGTCGATGTCCTTGATGGAGCTCTTAAGTTCACTCATCTCCAGCTTGACGTTTTCCAGTTCGGTCGCCAGAGCAGCCTGCTTGCGGCGGTACTCATCAATGAGTTCCTGACATCTTTCCTTGAGTGTCTCCAGATCATCCTTGGTTCTCTCCAGATCTGCCTTCTGCTTTTCCAGTTCGATCTTCTGGTTTTCCAGTTCAACCTTGTCCTGTTCCAGAAGTACCTTCTCAGCTTCCATCTCATCGATCTTCTGCTTATCGTAACCGGTGATCTCATTGAGAGCACTGATCCTTCTGAACAGGTCAACGAAGCTGGTCGCACCCATGATGAACTTGATGTAGTTATTTGAGGAAACGTTTGACTGCTCGGCAGCCATTCTTTCCTTGATCTTGTTATTCATGTCCTCGATCTTCTGCTCACGCTCAGCGATCTTTTCCTCAACGACGACGATATTGGTCTCAGTGACCTTGACGTTTTCCTCAACGATTGAGATCTGATTTTCAACCGTACGGATCTTCTCATTGATCTCATTGATCTTCTGACCCTGAGCAGCGATGTTGGCCTTCATTTCGCTGATGTTGGCATTGATGTCCCTGATGTACTGTTCACTGTCCTCCAGCTGCTGAGCCAGCTCCTGCCTGTATAGTCTGCAGGCATCCTTCTGCTCATCAGTCATCTCTTCGGAAATGACACAGGGATTATCTTCAGCCTTGATCCTGAAGGTCTCATTGTTCAGCCATGGGAAGCAGCCGACGATCATGGCAAGTGTTAACAGAACAGATAAAAGTTTCTTCATCTGTTAACGCCTCCATCTTAACTGCCTGTTGACTGACAGTAATGAACCGATCAGACCGACGACCATACCTATGACTGCCAGGAAAGCGGCAACATAGTAGGCAAACGGGTTTGTCGGCAGCAGCGTCAGCATTCCGCTGATCAGCTGGCCGTTAAGCGTATCATATATGTACTTGTAACCGAAGATGGTTGCCAGAGCCGGGATAATGGCGCCGAACAGTCCGATGAAAATGCCTTCAATGACGAATGGCTGTCTTACGTAACTGTTGCTTGCACCGACCTGTCTCATGATCGCAATTTCCTCATTACGGTTATGAATGGTAATGTTGATGGTGTTGTTGATCAGGAAGATCGCCAGTAAGGTCAAGGCCAGAATGATGATGTAGCCGCTGGTACGGACTGTTGTCAGTACGCGCAGGAAATCATCGGCCGTTGCCCCACCGTATTCAACTTCCTTGATACCGTTGATCTTGCCAATCTGCTCGGAAACACCTGATAGGGTGTAACCCGACTTGATTTCTACCAGAAAGGCCGGTGACAGCGGGTTATCTTCACGGTAGATCTCGAAGATCTTTCCACCTTCACCCTTGCCATTGATGAATCTGTCGAGTTCCTGATCCTTGTTGGAATACTCTACCCTGCCTACGCCGTCGATGGCTTCGACTCTTCTCTGTAGGGCCGGTATTTCTACTTCGTCAAGTTCCTTGTCTATCTTTACGTATATCTGAATGTTCTCTTCCAGATTCTTGGTTATCTGTGAAACGTTACCTACGATCAGTGTCAGCAAACTTACCAGCACTAGAGTAACGGTAACGGCGTTGGCACTTGAAAGCGCCATCGCAAAGTGACGGAAGATACCCTGGAATGCTTCCTTAAAATGTCTTCCAATAAGCCTAAACATTAGAAACATACCCTCCTTCCTTATTGTCAGAAACCACATGGCCTGTATCAAGCTTGATAGTACGTTTCTTATATTTGTTAACAAGGTTAATGTCATGGGTAACCATGATTACCGTTGTGCCTGCCTCATTGATCTTCTCCAGCAACTCCAGAATTTCATTTGAACGCTCCGGGTCAAGGTTACCGGTAGGCTCGTCAGCTATCAAAAGCTTCGGATTGTTGGCAATGGCTCTGCCGATGGTAACTCTCTGCTGCTGGCCGCCTGAAAGTTCATCAGGGAAGCTCTTGGCCTTGTCAGTAAGGTCAATGATCTCGAGAACCTCTCTGACTCTCTGTCTGATTTCCTTTCTCGGCTTGTTGATTACTTCAAGCGCAAAGGCGATGTTTTCAAAGACAGTCTTTCTCTTGAGAAGACGGTAGTCCTGGAAAACGACACCGATGTTACGGCGATACTTTGGAACCTTTGAGAAACGAAGTTTGCCAACGTTGACACCGTTGACTTCAACAGTTCCCCTGGTCGGGATTTCTTCGCCGTCAAGGACCTTGATGAAGGTGCTCTTGCCTGAACCGGTTTCGCCGATAACGTAAACAAACTCGCCATCCTGGATGTCGATCGTTACGTCATTAAGGGCGTTGACCCCGTTTTTATATGTCTTATATACATTTTGCAAATGTACCATGATAACCTCCGCGATAATTATCTATTATAGATTATAGCACATAACCTTGATTATTGAACTATACTCGGAACTCGTACGTGAAGCCCTCACCCTTGATCTCCTTGGCATCAGATACGATGACAAAGGCATACGGGTCAGTCTTTTCAATGAAGTCGGACAGAGTAACATACTGTCCTCTTGATAATACAGTCAGAATGATCTGCTTCTTCTTGTCGGTATAGCCGCCGCGACCATCCAGAATAGTCGTACCACGGCTGAGCTTGACGTGAATGAATTCCTTGATCTCATCAAACCTGTCAGTGATGATGTACAGAGCGATGGCTTCGCCTGTCTTAGGTACCATCATCTTGTTGATGGCAGCGCTTGATGCATATATGTAGACCATTCCCAGAAAGACATCCTGCAGACCGTAGGTGAGAAGACCTGCGGCTGTAATGATGCCGTCAGTGATCATGACTGACGTAGAAACGGGAATGTGCAGATACTTGTCCATCAGAAGACATATGATGTCCGTCCCTCCGGTAGAAGCGTTATGTCTGAAGGCAATGCCCATACCGATACCGGCAATGGCACCGCCGAATACGCAGTTTAAAATAGGATCAATATCCATTTCTATCGGATAGCGCACCAGGATTTCCAGAAATATCGGATAGCTGATACTGCTGAGAGCGGTCTTGATGGCGAAGTCCTTTCCCAGTACCAGGGCACCGATGATGAACAGACTGATGACCAGTATGTCAATGACCAGTGTAGGGCTTAAGCCAAACAGCACCTTGGTAATGATGGATATGCCGGCTACGCCGCCGGAAAGAACGTCATTGGGCAGTACGAAATAGGCAACTGAAACGGCAAGTAAGAAATTGCCAAATAAAACCGCAAGAATATCAATCACCTTCTTCTTCATGTACATACCCCCTTTTAGTATGATAGCACAAAACAATGTGAATATTATATTAAAAAAAGGAACACATTATGTGTTCCTTACCATGAATTGTTTTCTGTTGTCAGTTTTCTGCCGACGCCGACTGAAGCCTGAGCCATTCCGCTCTTACCTGAGCAGGCTGTCAGCAGCAGTGTCATGGCCATTAGTGCGGCCAGTATCTTCTTCACTTACCATCCACCTCCTGATGAACCACCAAAGCCGCCGCCTGAGAATCCTCCGCCGGAAGATCCTGAACTGAATCCTCCTGATGAGCTTTCAGGTGCCGGGGCACTTGTCATGGCCCTTTCAATGACATGCATCTGACTGGACAGTGAGTTAGTCATGTAATACGGGTTAGAGTAATACGGACTGTAATACCAGTCACATGGCTGTATTGTCAGATTCTTGAAATGATCATTCCAGACATCTGTCAGACCTAGCGCATAGGCAAACGGCAGAATGTCATAGAAGTAATATGGATTTTCATCAACCAGTTCCTGCAGTCTGTCCTGCTCGGCAACCAGGATGAAGTTTCTCAAGCCTATTACCTGACCAAGGATCTGATTGCCGTATTCGGTTCTCTTCTTCATGAACCTGACGACAAGTATTACCAGAATGTTGGCCACTATGCTGACGATCGGATATCCGATGTTTGTATTGGTATCAGCTGCGATGTATACCAGTATGATGACCGGTATGGTGAACAGTACGCCTACGGCGATGTACAGTAACAGCTTTGTATACCACTTGTGCATGTATCTTCTGTTATCCATGTATACCATGATGGCCGTTGCACCGATGATGGTGATTGCATCAATGGCAACCCAGATCAGGCCAAGAACCATGTCATAGTAGTAACAGTAATACAGCATGAATGAGGTAATGCCTATCGGCAAAAATGACAGCATCAGGCATATTGTCTGTACAGTCAGAGATGACTCAGTGAACAGTCTGCGCTTCTTGGAATTGAAGTACTTGTCCAGCATCTTCTCGACTCTGCCGATGGTCGTATAGAACTTGTCCTTGAGGGTGTCAATGTTGACTTCATCGCGGTTCTTGAACAGTTCGTCAAACATGTGTCTTTCATAACCTCTGGCCGTAGCTTCCAGATCGCTCTTCTTGGTGAGGATCAGTGAGTCTTCCTTGTCAGTAATGGTTATGAGTCCCCTTCTGCCCCAGTCAAGGATCAGTGAAATGACATCCCCGTCATTGGCAACGCCATCGATTATGACGCCGACTTCTGCACTTGTTACCCCGCTTGGAGCATGGAATTCAACGCTGTCGATGAGCGGGTCATCCTTGCCGAAGATGAAGAACAGTGTAGCCATAATCACGGCTATGATGCAGGATGTGATCATTGCGTACAGACCGTAAACGTTGTTACTGATGAAATGGAAGTAGTCATTCGGCAGATTCAGCAGAACGGTGATAGCCTCACCAGGATTCAGATCTGCGCTGTATGTACCGGAAATGGTCTTTCCGGTAACGACAAATGACAGGGCTCCCTTTGATTCACTGGTAACGCCTTCCGGTGAGTCAAACTGCAGTTTGCTTCTGTCAAACTCCTTAGGCATGTTGATCTGGAACTCAACTGAATGAGTTACGGTATTCCAGCCTCCGGAGATGATGTTCATGAACAGCATCTGCAATCCGTTAAGATCCAGATCTCTGGTCACGATCTCGTATTGGAACTTGTAGGTTTCGTTTGTATTTGCATACTTGTTCTTGTCACCGATCTTGATCTGAACACCTTCAGTAAAATCGGTAGTGTCATACTTATGATCGGACAGCACCTTTACATGGCGCACAGGGAAGACATATTTCTTCCTGACAGTCTGATCGTTGATCTCCCATCTCATTGAATACTCCTTCGGAATATTCACGTAGATGCCATGTAAAGTTGGCACAGTAAAAAGTACGTCCATGGTTTCAGTTACCAGAATGGTTCCATCCTCGTGAACATCCATTTCTACTACATGCTTGTTGATATCAAAGCCTTCTCTTGCCTGTACGCGGTCAGTCCTGATGGAAATGACGCTTACGGCAATCAATATGGCCAAAATTACATTCAGAAGCTTGCGCATTTTTAGAACTCTACTTTTACATTCTGACGCTGTGAATCGTCACTTACCTCAAACATCGGCTGTCTTACAAGGCCCTTGGCTGAAGCAACCAGGCTGCTTGGGAATGACTGTAACTTGGTGTTGTACTGTCTTACGACACCATTGTAGTAACGACGTGAAGTTGCGATGTCTTCTTCAATTGATGAAAGCTGCTGCTGCAGATTCAGGAAGTTGGTGTTTGCCTTTAATTCAGGATAGGATTCTGCCAGGGCAAATACCTGTCTGACTGCCTTTGTCAGCTCGGTATCAGCAGCGATCTTGTCACCGGCTGTAACGGCTGAATTTCTGGCGGCGACGACCTTTTCCAGAGTCTCAGTTTCATGCTTTGCATATCCCTTTACAGTTGCGACGATGTTTGGGATCAGCTCAGCTCTTTTAACCAGATATACATCCATTGTTGAGAATGCCTCTTCGATCTTATTCTGTAAGGCAACAAATGCATTGTTTGTTGAAATGAAGTACAGAACTGCCAGAACGGCTAATACAACAATAGCAATAAGAACATATTTCATTGGATTATCCTCCTTTGTTATCTATCTAGTAAATTATACTCTTTTTACATGTAATTGTAAAAAAGTACTGTGTTTAGCAGTACTTTTGGAAGTAGAAATCGTATAGTGCCTTGAAATCTTCTGACTCGTGTTTCACGTCATGCAGATACTGGTGGGTATAGAATTCATCATTTGATGCTTCAATAACCGCAACCGCAATGTTGGAACAGTGGTCAGAAACTCTCTCGCAGTTATTTACGAAGTCAGAAAGCAGGAAGCCCTGGGAAACAGAGCACTTGCCCTTGACGAGTCTTTCAACGTGAGAATCCATCATGGCATCTGACATGTAGTCAATGACTTCTTCAAGCGGTTCAACCTGTGCACCGCTGGCCAGGTCATTGTCAACCAGACAATCCGTAGCGAATTCAACTATCTCGTTGATGGCGTTGATCATGTTGTCAACTTCCTTCATGGCATCTTCAGAGAACTTTTCTTCGCTTTCATTCAGTTTCTTAGCCAGATCGGCCAGATTGTTGGCATGGTCACCGATTCTCTCGTAGTCGGTGATTACATGCAGCATCTTGCCTACGGTATCAGCGTCAGCCTGAGACAGTGATACCTTTGACAACTTGACCAGGAAACTGTCGAGTTCATCCTCATACCAGTCGATCATCTGTTCAGTTTCCTTGATGGTCTCATATTCAATCTCATTGAATTCCTTGATCAGGTTCAGTGATGACAGGATGTTTCTTCTGGCCATCAGAACCATTTCAATCGTCTTGTACATGCACTCGGTAACGGCGATTGACGGCTGGTTGAGCAGTCTGTCGTCGATGAGAACCTTCGGCAGATCTTCTGCCTCGTCCCTGACGATGTTCTTGACGATCTTGATGAGGATCGGCTCAATTGAGAAGGCAACGATCGTAACGAATACGTTGAACAGCGTGTGGGTCAGGGCTACTCCGACATGGTTTGTCATGCCCTTCAAAAATTCCATGTTGCCAATTACGAGTAATACAGCCAGTACGATCAATGCACCGGTGCAGTTTACCATTACCTGCAGCACGCTGACTCTCTTGGCTCCCTTGGAAACACCGATTGAACTGATCAGACCGGTAACACAGGTACCGATATTGGCGCCAAGTACCAGAGGTATGGCCATTCCCAATGAGATCTGGCCTGAAGAAGCGAACGCTTCAATGATACCGATGGTTGCGTCTGATGACTGAATAACCGCAGTGACGATTACTGAAATCAGTACAGCCAGTATCGGGTTGGTGAACATAAGCAGAAGCTTGGCGAACCAAGGCTCATTAGCCATAAGTTTTACTGAATCTGACATGAAGGTCATGCCGTACATTAATACTGCGAAACCCAGGAATATCGTTCCAAGGTCTTTCTGCTTTTCCTTCTTGGATACCATTCTCATGACAACACCGGCAAAGGCCAGAATTGGTGTGAAGAACTTCGGGCTCAGTACTGACATGATTGAGAAGCTACTGCTGTCAATGCCGGTAAGAGTCAGGATCCAGCCGGTGATCGTAGTACCTACGTTGGTACCGAGAATGATTGGTAATGTGTCCTTAAACATGATGATGTTGGAGTTTACAAGACCAACAAGCATGACGATTACACCTGAAGACGACTGAATTGCACATGTGATCAGCATGCCTAATAAGAAGCTGAGCCACTTATTGCTGGTCACCTTTCTCATTGTCGTTTCCAGAGAACCGCCGGCCATCTTTTCCAGCGATGACGACATGACCTGCATGCCGAACAGGAAAAAGGCCAATCCTACCAGAATCTGCAAGAATGAATAAATATCCATGTTATCCTCCTGTAGTCCCCTTAACTACTGACGTTCATTTTTATGAAAAACAGGTACGGCATCTGCCGTACCCATGTATTTTTTCAACACGCTCACGCACAACAGAAGTAATGCATGAGTCTCACAATTTGAAGCGAGCCGGGAATTATCCGTGATGACGACTTAGCTACGTTTTTCAACGTCTGTTACTCCCTCATTCAAACTCAATTTATCATAATAACCCGGTGTTTTCAACTAAAAGCCGCCCAGTTCCCTCTCGATGCGGTCTGTGACTGCATCGGCGGTCAGACCGTAGCGTTCTCTTAATTCTTCAATGGTTCCATGCTCTATGAATTTGTCCGGAAGAGTAACGTTCATTACGCTGACTCCAAGCTTTTCAGCGGCAACGGCAGCGTCCATTCTCTGTCCGTATGAGCCGTGAGCCACGACTTCTTCCATCGTGACAAACAGTTCATGATCATCTTTAAGCTCCCTGATCAGATCAGTATTTACATGGCTGAGGAATCTTACGTTGACTACCGTCGGTTCAATTCCCTTCTCCTTAAGCATGTCTCTGACCTTCATGGCGGTTTCAACCATTACGCCTGTTGCCAGAATGCATACTCTGGAGCCTCTTTCCATTATTTCATCCTCGTTCAGTACAAGCGGCTGACGGTATTCGTTCAGACTCTCGCTTGCCTGACCGCGTGGATAGCGGATGGCTACCGGGCTGCCTAACTCCAAGGCCAGATCAAACATCTCATCAAGTTCCCATTCATTCTTCGGGCTCATTACCGTCATATTCGGGATGCTGGTGAGGAATGATTCATCCAGTAAACCCTGATGGGTCTTGCCGTCATTTCCTACCAATCCTGCCCTGTCGACCGCAAAGATGACCGGAAGTCTGCTCATGCAGACGTCATGGATCATCTGGTCATACGCTCTCTGTAAGAACGTTGAGTATATGGCTACCACCGGTCGTAAACCGGCTGAGGCCAGACCGGCCGCAAAGGCTACGGCATGCTCCTCGGCAATGCCGACGTCAAAGAACCTTTCCGGATACTTCTTGTTGAAATTGTATAATCCCGTGCCAAAGCGCATCGCTGCGGTAATGGCAACTATTCTTTCATCCTTTTCTGCCAGCTGCAGCATCTTGTCGGAGAAACAGGTCGTATAGCTTCTTCCCGTTTTCTTCTTCAATGGCTTGCCGGTTTTCAGATCAAACGGATCGACACCGTGGTACTGTGCCGGATGCTTTTCAGCTTCCTTATACCCCTTGCCCTTAACGGTAAGAGCGTGAATGATCACAGGCTCATTAAAGCGGAAGGCGCTCTCCAGAGCTTCCGTAACCTGCTCAATGTCATTGCCGTCGATCGGTCCGATGTAGGTGAGGCCAAGATCCTCAAAGAACATGCCTTCAACAAACAGTCTCTTGATAGATTCCTTGGTGGCGTGAATACCCGTCTTGATGTATTCACCAACTACCGGGATCTTGCCCAGAGTATTCTGAACGACCGTCTTGGTTGAAAGATAGCGATTGCTTGTTCTTATCTTGCCTAGATAGTTAGCCAGGCCGCCGACATTGGCAGATATTGATCTTTCATTGTCATTCAGAATTATGACAAGATTTCCCTTCAGATTGGCAGCGTTGTTAAGCGCCTCGTTTGACATGCCTCCGGTCAGGGAACCGTCACCGATGAGGGCAACTACCTTTTCGTTCGTTCCCTTTATCTCTCTGGCGCTGGCATAGCCCAGGGCAATGGAGATCGCATTGGAGGCATGACCGGAGATGGAGGAATCATCCTCGCTTTCCCCCGGATCGGTAAATCCGCTGATGCCATCCAGCTGTCTCAATGTACCCATGGCCTCATTTCTGCCCGTGAGCATCTTGTGTACATAGGACTGATGTCCCACGTCAAATATCAGTTTATCCCTGGGGAAATCCAGCAGTCTGTGCAGGGCGATGGTGATCTCCACTACCCCAAGATTGCTGGCGAGATGTCCGCCGTTGGTACTGGTTACTTCCAGTAATCTCTGCCTGATTTCCTCTGCTAAAAGCGGAAGATCACTTTCAGGCAGCTGCTTGATGTCGTTAGCATCCTTGATCTTATCCAGCAAAGCCATATGAAAACATCCTTCCGCTCATTTCTTTCATTATCTTTCCTATTACTGCTGATCCGGCCTTATTATAACCCTCTGAAACTGCTGAGATCATTGCCTTCCTCCATTCAGTAATAATTCTCCGATTTGTTAACCCCTTAACATCAACATTCTAACACAAAACCAAAGAAAAAAGGAACCGAAGTTCCTTTTGACTAAGCTCTGAGCATCTTTCTGGCTTTGCCTAAGTAGCCGATGTAGAACAGATACTGAATGATCTGTGCCAGTGCTGAAACCAGTGACAGGATCACGTTGATGTTGGCCTTCGGATCCTTGAAGAAGAACTTGAGTACGATTTCAGCCAGTGCCTTCAGGCCAAATGCGACCATGATCAGGATGGTGACTGTCTTGCCCTTGTTGATCATCTTGCTGTTGAACATCTTATCTGCCAGATTGGCAATGCCGTTAACGACGTGCATCATGACAATGGTATTAACAACACTGAGAATTGCGTTGCATATGGTCTTGATCAGATCGTTCTTGCCATCGAAGTAAACTCCGGCAACCAGGGCAACTATGGCAATCAGGATCTCTACAAGAGCCTTGACGAATTCACTGTCATCCTTACCGGCCTTGGCCAGACCGATGATGTTGATGATGAATGAGAGTGCCAGCAATACCAGCGTGATGATTCCCAGAATCGTAAATCCACCAATGGTATAATCCAGGACTTCCTTGATCTTTTCCATCTCTGCTGCGTAGGCAACAGCACCGAAGACTGCTGTCAGAACGCCAGTAACCGTTGCGATGATTGAGAGTACTTCAGCGGTAATGATGTTTCCAATACCCTTATAAGCATTTTCAAATCTCATATGTAAACACCTCCAATAGTTATTTGTTATCCCCTTTATTATGTATATTCTCCCGCCAGAATTCAACATTTTTCAGTTCTGGCCGCATAAAAGCCAGAACCTGCTGTTCTGGCTGTTTATCTCTAGAAACGGTAGTGTGACTTTCTCGGGTCGCGCTGAATGTAATAATCGTGTCCCTTTCTCAGTGACTTGGTATCAGCGTAATAGGTAACGTCATACTTGCGCTTTGGCTGAGCGATCCTGTCCTTGAAGTAATCAATGGCTTCAGTGATTTCCTCAGGCTCAGCATCCTTGAGCATGTTGATGACTTCACATACTTCTTCACTGTACAGATAAGCATCATCATAGGCTTCATTGTCAAAGCCGTCAATCTTGTTTCTGTTTACCTTGATGTTCAGAGAATTGAACCATGGAGAATTAACATTGACCTTGACATAGAAGTTATAGCTGTATTCGTAACGCTTTGGATTGTAGCTGACTTCCTTGCCGTTTTCATCCTTCTTCATTACTTCCTTCTTGTCTTCAACGATGTTAAGATCACCGTCAATGATCTGGTCAAAACTCAGAACGTCAGGATTTGAAGCTCTCCAGTTATCACTGCTGCTGACGAAGAACAGTCTGTTTTCAGCGTCAATGTACAGCTTGGTGCCATCTGCGCCGGCAATGTGAGTAACGTTGAATCCCTTTACGATCTGTTCGTTTTCCTCACGGTATGCCAGATGTTCCCTGATGTCTTCAACTGTATAGTTCTTCAGATAGCCCAGTAACGGTGACAGCTTATTAACGCAGTTCTTGTCAAGTCTGCCGTCCTTGAGCTTTGTGCCGCCCAATACACCGCACTTTTCTCCGCAGATGTCACATGTCTTTCTTTCAAAAATACCATCTAAAAAGCCCATATTATCCTCCTTCATTATTATTCTTGCATAATATATCTACCTAGATATTATACTATATGAACTGACTCTGTTGTCAATCAGACCTTAGCAACTGAACCTGTATTCCGTACGGTAACAGTATTCTTCATTCCCGTTGATGACAGGAGAAACGAAACCCTCCTGGTTGGCGGAATTCGGGAAGAACTGAGTTTCCAGACATACACCGTCATGAGCCCTGTAGCTTGCCCCGTTTTTACCCTCATCGCTCTCAACGAAGTTACCGGCATATACCTGAACGCCAGGCATTGTCGTATAGCCGTCCAATACTATTCCCGTCTTATTGCTCTTGAGAGTGGCAAAGTGTCTTAACGTACCGTCATAACCGTCAATGACGAAGTTGTGGTCATAGCCGTTTGTCAGCTTAAGCTGTTCATAGTTAAGATCAAAGTCCCTGCCAATGGTCTTTCCCTCTGTGAAATCCATCGGTGTTCCCTTCACTTCCAGTATGCTGCCGTCAGGAATTGAACCGGCAACTACGGGAGTAAAGCAGGTGCAGTCAAGCTTCAGCCAGTCATCAAGGATGTCACTGCTGTCATGACCGCTCAGATTGAAGTAACTGTGATTGGTTGGATTGAACACCGTTGTCTTATCGCTTCTGATCCTGTATTCGATGGACAGAGTTCCCTCGCTTATGCCGTATGTTACGTTGATCGTTCTGTTTCCCGGGAAACCCAGATCACCGTCGGCCATCTCCAGTTCAAAGGTCAGAGAACTGTCAGTTTCATTTTTCAGACTCCATACTCTCTTATGAGCACCGTTTACCAGATCTGAATGCAGATTGTTCCTGCCGTCATTTATGCTCATCTGATATCTTACGCCGTCAATGACATATGAAGCGTTGGCCGTTCTGTTGGCACACGGGGCAATGGTAGCTCCCATGCAGGCCGGGTTGTCAAAATATGGTTCAAGTGATCTGTAGCCCAGAACCACATCCCTGTCTTCTCCCCTGGCATCCTTTACTACCAGAGAAACCAGAGTTGCCCCGAAATCGGTTATTCTGGCCGTGATTCTGTCATTTTTCAGGGTATACAGTGATACTTCCTCGCCTTTTGGACTCTTGCCGAAATGTTCTCTGTTCATGTTGATTATCCTTCTTTCAAGCTTATCTTAATTATATATTGTTTACATCATGCTGTGGAGACCATCTTCATCCAGCATGTATACCTTATCGCAGACATTTTCGATGAACTTACGGTCGTGGCTTACTGCGATGATGCAGCCTCCGTACTCAATCAGCATCTTTCTTACCTGTGGATTGGATAGCGGTGAAAGATTTCTGGTCGGTTCATCCATGATCAGCACGTTGCAGCCATCCAGTATCAGCTTCAGTAACAGGATCTTGCACTTCTGACCTTCAGACAGTTCCCTGATGTCGTGCTCCATCTCTTCAGCAGTAAACTTCAGAGATCCCAGATGTGTTCTTATCCTGCTGATCTCCTCTCTGGTACCTTCCTTCTTCAGAAATTCAACAGGTGATATGTCAAAATCCATGATCTCATCATAGTTCTGCGGCATGTAGCCGGCATGGACGCTGTCATCGCTCATGATGACATCCTTCATCATTCTTAACAATGTCGTCTTTCCCGAACCGTTCTTGCCGATCAGACATACCTTATCCCTTCCTCTGACCTGCAGTTCAATGTTTCTGGCCAGTACCCTTTCACCGACTGTCAGTTCATCAAGATGATAGTCCAGTATGACCTTGCCCGGATTGAGATCAACATCCGCAAAGAAGATGTTGATGGCTTCCTCCGGATCAAATCTTTCCGTAAGGTTTTCCTTCTTCTCATCAAGTTTTCTGCCCAGTGACTTGACAGCATGCATCTTCTTCTTGAGAAGCTGACCTCCATGAGGGTCCTGACGGGATATGGTCGCCTGCTGATGTTCGACTTTCTGATATATCTGCCGGTACTTTTCAATCTGCTTGAAGTACTCTGCCTTCTGCTTGGCTGCTATCGAGTTATTGCGCTCAATGAAATGCAGACGGTCTCTGACATAATCGCTGTAACTAAGCCTGGCAAAGGTCATCCTTGCTTCCTGCTTTCTCTTCAGCTGTTCCAGATGAAGGATTCCGTTACTGCAGTTTTCCAGCAATGACTCATCATGGGAAATGAAGATCATTGGCAATGATGAACTGCGGATGAAGGACTCCAGCCAGATGAGAGTTTCCAGATCAAGATCATTTGTCGGTTCGTCCAGTAACAGAATGTCGGGGTTGCCGTATAGCAGCTTGGCCATGGCAATTCTGACCTTTTCCCCGCCGCTGTATGTTCTTAACTGTCTCTCATCATCAAGTATTGAGGCATCCAGATTTACCGCCTTCAGGGCATCATACAGTTCGGCATAATGACTGTAGTGTTCATAATCGATCTCATCATAATGATTTTCTCTGACCATGTAGCCAAAGACCGTCTCATCCAGCCATTCATCTTCGATCTTCTGGGGCAGGTAGGCTGTCTTCTCATCACAAAAGATACTGCCTGAATGTGTGACGTAGCTGCTCACATCAATTCCTGCCAGTATTTTCAGAAGCGTACTCTTGCCATTGCCTTCCTCCCCGATCAGAGCGATCCTGTCATCCGGATTCAGAGTCATGCTGAAGTCCTTAAGCAGTACTCTGCCCTTCAGGGTGGATATGGTCAGATCATTAACTACGAACATTAATTTACCTCATCTGCATTATATCATAGGAAATGTACATCTATTGACACACAACGCGACAAAAGCTAAACTTATGTTGTTCAGCATGAAGCTGGATTTCTTGAACAAGAACATGCCATGAAGGCTAGGAAAGTTTTTTTCGATGCCGTCATGGCTGTTTTTATGAAAGGAGAACCATCACAATGTCAAGCACAAGAAGACTTGTACTAACCGCTTTATTCGTTGCCCTGGGTGTTGCCTTACCTCAGGCATTTCACGCCGTACCTAATGCTGGCAGCATATTCCTGCCGATGCACATTCCGGTATTACTGGCAGGATTCTCAGTAGGTCCGTTATTCGGCTTATGCGCCGGTATTCTGACTCCGTTACTGTCACACCTGATGTTCGGAATGCCTCCGGCACCGGTATTGCCAAGCATGTTATTCGAACTTGCCCTGTACGGACTGATGTCAGGTTTACTGACAAAGGTCATCAGGATCAAGCCTCTGATTGCCAAGATCTACTGCGTACTGATCCTCAGCATGCTGTGCGGTCGTATTGGCTACGGTCTGCTCAATGCCCTTGTATTAAGAGCCGGTTCATATACCATGCAGGCCTGGATCTCAGCTGCGTTTGTTACTGCGTTACCTGGCATCATCATTCAGCTGATCATAATACCGATTCTGATTACTGCCCTGGTAAGAGCCAAGCTGATCAATGTTGATTAACAGAACAGGTTATCTGATGAACAGATAACCTTTTATAATGCAGTAAAAACTATTTGAATTACGCATTATGGTTTGTTATAATGTATGAGCATCAGAAAGGAGCCGCACTATGTTAGATGTACTTATCCTGATCGACTCAGTCGCAATCATTATTCTAACTTTATTACAGAGTGGAAAATCTGCCGGTGTCAGCAGTGCATTCGCAGGCGGTAATGGCGGACTGAATCTCTTCAGCAATGCAAAGGAAAGAGGTCCTGAAAAAGTCATCGCCATGGCTACTCTGGTTGCTGGTATCTTATTCTTTATACTAGTAATTATCAAACTAATAGTAGGCTAGAAAAAGAGACCGTTCGGTCTTTTTTTTAGAAACAAGGGGAGCAGAATGGAAAAGGTCATAGCTGTAAACAGAAAAGCCAGACACGAATATTTCCTGGAAGAGTTCTACGAGGCAGGCATAGCCCTGACTGGAACCGAGATCAAGAGTGTTCGCAAGGGTCACGTACAATTTAAGGATGCATACATTGACTTCGTTGGTAACGAAGCTTTTATCCGTGACATGCACATTGCCCAGTATGACCATGGCAACATCTTCAACCATGATGAGACAAGATTAAGAAAGCTGCTGCTCCACAAGCATGAGATTATCAAACTCAAAAGAGCCGTTCAGGTGAAAGGCTATACGGTAGTTCCAACCAGAATGTACTTCGTCAAGGGTCTGGCAAAGATGGAAATAGCCCTGGCCAGAGGCAAGGACTTATATGACAAGCGTCAGACGCTCAAGCAGCGTGATGCACAGAGAGAAATAGAGAAAGCAGTAAAGAGGTATTAACATGATAGTTATCGAAATGAATGACGGAAGAAAAATGAAATTTGAACTCGATGCCGAAAACGCACCGATAACCACAGCCAACTTCATCAAACTGGTCAACCAGCACTTCTACGACGGACTGATCTTCCACCGCATAATCAGGAACTTCATGATCCAGGGCGGTGACCCGACCGGTACCGGCATGGGCGGTTCCGATGAGGACATCAAGGGAGAATTCAAGTCCAACGGCGTCAACAACAATCACCTCCACAAAAGAGGAACGATCTCAATGGCCAGAAGCATGGACCCGAACAGCGCAAGTTCACAGTTCTTCATCTGCCACGTTGACACACCGCACCTTGACGGTCAGTATGCCGCATTCGGTCAGATGATCGAAGGCTTCGACGTCCTGGATGACCTGGCATCTGTAAGAACCAACTGGCAGGACCGTCCGCTTGAGCCTGTAGTCATTAAGACAATCTACGAAGAGTAATCAAAAAGTCATGATCGAAATCGAAATCATGACTTTTTATTTTACTTCAGAAATGCTCCGGCAAATATGCCGATGTAAGTGGTAATGCCGTTGGCAAACAGTGAGTAGATCCAGGTCTTGTACCACTTCGGATCAAGACGCTTGTGGTATATGATGCCTTCAATGAGGAAGATAATGAACTCCAAAGGTATGTATATTATGAGCGCAAACATCAGGCCGCCGCTTAATTCGAGAACGCTGAAGACGATGTTTACGATAGCCTGAGTAAACAGGTTAGTCTTTACGATCAGGCCTATCTGCTTTTTGCTTCTGAAACCAAACAGCATTCCCAGCAATACCTCTACCACTATGGTGATGAGTACCCTTACGGCAATCATCAGGATCCTTAACGGGATGTTGTTGTCTTCCCTTACCTCCAGACCGTTTTCCGTAACATTGCATATGTAGTGCTGCTCAAAGTAACGTCTTGACTGCGGTTCGGAAATCATCACCTTTCCCGTTGATGGAAAGTACAACGCTATGATGAATGATTCCGGTGCGAAATATCCCCAGTGCAGTCCGTTGTTCTTTCCTTCAAGTTTGGTAAAGTTGCCCCAGTAATGATAATTGAAATACTGAACGTTCATGAAGGCCATCTCAGCTGCCCTTGATTCCTCATCCGCACCATGGGGTTCTTCTACGGTTTGCCATGGTCCATAGCCGTCCCCCTCACCTAACAAGGCTGCATAAGCAGTCTCATTAAGGCCCTTGAAATAAACGTCCACTGACGGTTTGGGACCCATGTCAGCGTGAACGACATTCACTGAGAACAGTAAAACGATGATCAATGTCACCAGAAACTTCTTCATGTTATCATCTCCAACTCATGTATTCATTATACAAAAAAGCGCTGGTACTATCCAGCGCTTCATAAGTTAACGGTCTGTATTACTTCTTTAAGTTGTAGAATGCAGCCTTACCAGGATACTGAGCAACTTCGCCTAATTCGTCTTCAATTCTCATTAACTGGTTGTACTTGGCAATACGGTCTGTACGAGACATAGAACCTGTCTTGATCTGACCGGCATTTGTACCAACAACTAAGTCAGCAATTGTTGTATCTTCTGTTTCACCTGATCTGTGAGAAACAACAGCTGTCCAGCTTGCTCTCTTAGCCATTTCGATGGCATCCAGAGTTTCTGTGATTGTACCGATCTGGTTAACCTTGATCAATACAGCGTTAGCAGCCTTCAGTTCAATACCCTTCTTGATGTATGTGGTATTTGTAACGAACAGGTCGTCACCAACTAACTGAACCTTGTCGCCAATGCGCTTATTCAGCTTTACCCAGCCATCCCAGTCGTTTTCATCAAGGCCATCTTCTAATGAGATCAATGGATACTTTTCAACCCACTTAGCATACATTTCGATCATTTCATCAGATGACTTCTTGCCTTCGCCTGATCTGTGCAGGTCATATACGAACTTGCCGCCTTCCTTTTCACAGAATTCAGAAGCAGCTGCGTCCATTGCGAAGCAGATGTCTTCGCCTAACTTGTAGCCGGCCTTTTCAACAGCTTCAACCATTAAGGCTAATGGGCCTTCATTTCCTAATGTCTCTAATGGACCATTTCCACCAGGAACACATGAAGGAGCATAACCGCCTTCGTCACCAACTGCTGTGTTGTAACCGTACTTCTTTAATACAGTCTTTAAGTTGTGGAATACTTCTGCGCCCATTCTTACAGCTTCTGCCAAGCTTGTGGCACCAACAGGCATGATCATGTATTCCTGGCAGTCAGCAGCACTGTCAGCGTGCTTGCCGCCATTTAATACGTTCATCATTGGTACCGGTAATGTCTTGGCATTGGCACCGCCGAAATATTTATACAGAGGAATTCCATAGTAATCAGCAGCAGCTCTTGCACATGCCATTGAAACACCTAAAATGGCGTTGGCACCGAACTTTGACTTGTCATTTGTTCCGTCCATTTCGATCATTGTCTTGTCGATCAATGTCTGATCTGTTACGTCGAATCCGATCAGAGCTGGAGCAATGATTTCGTTTACGTTAGCAACAGCCTTTAATGTGCCTTTTCCTAAGTAACGCTTCTTGTCGCCATCTCTTAACTCTAAGGCTTCTCTTTCACCTGTTGAAGCGCCTGATGGTACGATTGCTCTTCCGAATGCACCTGATTCAGTCTCTACTTCTACTTCAACGGTTGGGTTACCACGTGAGTCAAGCACTTCACGGGCATAAATATCAATAATATATGGCATAGTAATCAGCCCTCCCTTATTAACTGCTTATATGATACCATAAACTGTATTTTTTTAGTAGGGTAAACAACTAACTAAAGTATAAACAAATGCGTGTTTTTAGGTTGTACAGCTCCCTGAAAAAAGGGTATAATTTTGGGGTTAGGGAGGGTTAGTTATTATGTCACAGAAAACAAGACAGCCAGGAGACAGAAGCGATGGCACATTAGTTCACAGCAATGACCCAATGCACGTATTCATGCCTTACATCATGGGTACGAGAACAGAGAATGAAGCTTTACTGAACGCAACATTCGACATGACAAATGTTGTTAAATATCTTGAAAAGAAAAACAGTGAAAAACCGGAATTCAAATATACGATATTCCATGTTGTCGTAGCCGCCCTGGCCAAGACGATCTACATGAGACCAAAGATGAACATCTTCATTGCCGGCCACAAGCACTACATGAGAAGAGAGATCTCCTTCTGCTTTACTGCCAAGAACAAGTTTGCCGACAATGCCGGTGAATTCGTAATGTATCTGGTTGCAGAAGACAATGACACAAAGATCATTGATCAGATTCATGACAAAATCTGTTCAGAAGTATACAAGACCAGAAAAGATGCCGAAAAACCTGAGACTGACAGCAACGGAACAAACAACATGATGAGGGCTTTTAACAAGATTCCTCGTCCGATATTACGCTTTGTTATCCGCGTACTCAACTGGATGGTATATCATGACATCATTCCAAAGGCAATCAAAGAAGTTGACCCATACAGAGCTACGGTATTCATTTCCAACCTTGGTTCAATCAAGATGGAAGCCAGCTATCATCATTTGATCAACTGGTCCCTGAACTCAATCTTCGTACTGGCCAACAGAATGCACAAGATGCCATTCTTCAATGATGACGGCACTTATGAAATGAAGGACGGAATGAGCTTCGGCTTCACCATTGACGAAAGAATCGCTGACGGTTTCTATTTTGCCAAGAGCTTGGCCCTGTTCAAGAACATTCTGGCGTACCCTGAATGTCTTGACGAACCTTTATCTGCTTCATTTGACAAGTACGTCAAGGAAGAAGATTGGTTTAACTAAAAAATAACCAGGATCACTCCTGGTTTTCTTATGCTTATTTATCGAATTTCTTTCCCGGATCAAGTTTACTGACTATGAAGTAACTTAACCAGGCAACGAACAGGCCCAAGACAACATCAATGATGTAATGCTGCTTGGTAAATAATGTGGAAATACAAATGAGAATTGTCATCATCAGTGAATATTTCTGGAACCCCTTGGATATTTCTTCCTGATCTTTTACGCCAAAGTAACAGCAGGCACTGATCAGACAGTGATATGAAGGCATCAGGTTAAAGGCCATCTCACTGCCGTCAGCCTGATAGATCATAAACAGCAGCTTGCTGAAAATATCCTTGTTCTCGCCAACCTTCATTAAGCCTTCCGCCACCCTGTCCATATATGTTGGGACAAAGGCAAAAAACAGGAAGCCAATAAAATATGCCAGTAACATGTAAATACAGAAATTTATGAAGTTTCTCTTCTTGGTAAGTGAAACTGCCATTGGTCCACAGATCCAGAATATGAAAGAGTAAACATAAATGACGATGAAAACCGGTACAACAGGAATCAGATCATCTATTGCTGCAATCTTACAGGCAAAGGCATGATCAATTGTCCCGGTTACCCTGCTTACAAAATCTCCAAGTCTGTACATTCCTCTTTGCAAGGCAAAGAAACCGAAGCCTGCCAATATGCCCCACCAGGGAATTCTTTTAACTTTTGAAATAAACTCCTTCATTTACAGCTACCCTCTATTTCTAAATAATATATATTTTTAGTAATCCTTTCTTCTGCCGCAGTTTTTACACTTATAACCTAAGAATACTTTCTTAAACTGTCCGCTGCAATACTGACAAAGTTACTGGTTGAACTGCTTTAAACTCAATCATTTCAGCCGCATTCTTATTAACCTTTTTTTCTGACTTTTTGGCTTCGGCCCAAGCGTGTTCAACATACTGTAAGATCTGTTCTGAAGCATTCATATTATTTTTTCCTGCCCTTTGTTGTATTCCCTTTTTTATTTTGATTATTTATCTGTCTTGTCTTAAGCCTTTCACTCTTATGAGTCGAATAGGAAAACTTTCCCAGCTTTTCACCTAAGGCAAAATATTCACCATGGCTATAGGCAACAAGCTCGGCCTTATCTAAATCCAATCTGCCGTTTTCATCAAGTATTTCATCATCGATAGAAGTACACACTACTTCAGCAATGAACATGTCATGAGACCCCAGCTCTATGACATCTCTTACCTTGCACTCCAGACATACCGGACTTTCGGCAATGCTTGGTGCACTTACAACATGTGAATCCATTCTGGTAAGATGTAGGTCGCCAAACAGATTAAACTTATCAATGTTCCTACCGGATTTGATGCCGACATAATCAGCAGCCTTAACAAGTTTCTTATTGGTAAGGTTCATCACAAATTCACCGGTACGTACGATAATGTCGTGAGAATACCTGCTTTTGCGAATGGAAACAGATACCATAACCGGATCTGAACAGATCGTTCCTGCCCAGGCAGCCGTCATGACATTTTCCTTACCGTCCTCATCTCTGCAGCTGATCATTACGCAGGGAACGGGATTCAAAAGATTAGATGGTTTCCAATACTGTCTCGCCATATGATATGTCTCCATTATTCTATTATTCAATTTTAGCATCTCTTCACAAAAAAATACAGGACCGGCAAATGCCAGTCCTGTATGTCAGCTTATTTAATTATTTAACTGCTTCGATGATTTCTGTGAATGAATCAATCTTCTATTTACGACACTAATCGTTAGATTTTAAAAATAATATCTAAGTATTCATTAAGTGCAGTTAATCTGTTGTCATCAAAGATGGCGGTATCATCATAGACGATTAATCTATCATATATAGTTATATAGTTATTGTGGTGTCCTCTTAATACTATTTTATAGTTCCATCTACTTTTGTTTTCATTATGATGATTAACATAACTAAGGTGCTGGTTAATATAATTATTGAAAACAGTATTTGGTAACCGTATTGCCTTATGTTTATAAGAAATTACCAGACAATCCCTACTAACACTAAGCTTTTTAAACATTTCTTTCGCCTTCAAAATTGTATAGAAAATATTAATAGAGTATATGTTTTCAGCATATAACTCCTCTTTTTCTTTATCCCCAATATCAACTCCTTGTAAATAACTTAAAATTGACTGAAGAAGTGGATTTGATGAATAGAAGAGATCAGAAATATAATCATAATGAAAAGACTCGATTTGTCCATTTTTCAAAGAAGATATATGGTAAATATCTGTAGATTTTGGATTATTTACAACTTTGAACTGCCTTAATTCTTTTGTATCGCTTTTTTCTTCTACAATATCATAAAACATCTTTAGCTGACTTAAAACGTCATCATATTTTCTTTTTGTCTTAATAAAAATATTATAGTAAAATAATCTATTTTCTTTTCTGAAATTCTTAGAAGTTAATGGTATCTCAGGAAGCTTAATATATTCAAGCGGAAACTTAATTGGTGTAAATTGTTCCATAATAATTGCTGACAGAATTCCAAGCTCCATCATTTAGTAAATAGACATAATTATCACCTACATAAATGTAACATGAGTATAATGGTGATGAAGATGTAAACTGACCTACATAAACATTTAATACATGATTTGCATAATTACTAAATGAATTAACATAACCACTAAATAACTGATCTGTTTGATTTGAGTTAGAGTAAACACTTACATCCCAAGATCTAATTCCTTTAACATAATCAGATGCGTTACTAGCTTCAACATGAACTTCATATAAGTATTCTCCACTAGAGTTAGTTCCTTTATAATTTACGTATCCAACAATTGTTATAGGTGTTTCAGGACTCTTAATGATATTGTTGTTTTCTATTTCTTTAGCGTTTATTGTAAATACGTGTAAGGTCACTATTGAAACAACTATTATCAGATTAATCCACTTAAGAATTCGTTTTTTTAAAAGCATAAAGTCCTTTCTATTATCAAATATTTTACAATGTCATAATATGTTTAATCCCGCACTAATTAAATAATTGAGAGTTTAACTACCGCTTTTAAGTGCATGTTTCTATGAAACGAAAACAAATAAATATGGGCCAGTATTTAATCAGACCCATATTAACAATAAAACTCTTATTTAACTGCTTCGATGATTTCGGTGAATGAATCAACCTTCAGGCTTGCGCCGCCGATGAGTGCACCGTCGATATCAGGTTCAGCCATGTATTCAGCAATGTTGTTTGGCTTTACGCTTCCGCCATACTGAATTCTGACCTTGTCAGCAGCTTCGTCACCAAAGTTCTTTCTGACTTCGTCTCTGACGATTGCGCATGTAGCTTCAGCGATTTCCTTCGTTGCGCTCTTGCCTGTGCCGATAGCCCAGATTGGCTCATAGGCGATGACCATGTCAGCTACCTGTTCAGCTGTTAAGCCGTCCAAACCAGCCTTGATCTGGCCTCTTACCCATTCCTCAGTCTTGCCTTCTTCGAATGTTTCAAGGCTTTCACCGCAGCACATGATTGGTGTGATGCCGTTGGCGATCAGAGCCTTAACCTTCTTATTGACTGTTTCGTCAGTATCACCGAACATCTGACGTCTCTCAGAATGTCCTACGATACACCACTTCAGGCCGATTTCCTTTAACATTGGAATGCTGACTTCACCTGTGAATGCACCGCTTTCTGCGAAGTGGCAGTTTTCAGCAGCTACGATCAGGTTCTTTGCATTCTTGATGCTTGACTGTAATGCGATGAAGCTTGTTGCTACACCGAATGTTGCATGATCATGAACTACAGGATCGATTGCTGCGATGAATTCCTCAGCTTCAGCAATTGTCTTGTTCATCTTCCAGTTACCAACGATGATTGGCTTTCTGCCAGCTTCATCAATTGCGTCAACGCCTGGTAAGCCGTTGCCCTCTAAGAATTCCAGAGAAGCACCGCCGCCTGTTGATACGTGGCTGACCTTGTCAGCGTAACCTAACTGCTTGATGGCTGCTGCACTGTCGCCGCCGCCGATGATTGTTGTGCCTTCAGCTTCTGCTAAAGCTGCTGCTACAGCGTTTGTACCTGCAGCTAATGTCGGGTTCTCGAATACGCCCATTGGTCCATTCCAGACAACTGTCTTGGCTGCCTTGACTTCGTCAGCGAATAACTTGGCTGTAGCCGGTCCGATGTCTAAGCCCTGCTTGTCAGCTGGGATTGCATCTGCTGGAACAACTTCAGTTTCGATAGGTCCATCGATTGGATCCGGGAAGTGATCAGCTACTACTGTGTCGATAGGCAGTAATAACTTCTTGCCGAGCTTTTCAGCCTTTTCCATCATTTCCTTGCAGTAGTCTACCTTTTCCAGGTCAACTAATGACTGTCCAACTTCCAGTCCCTTGGCCTTTAAGAATGTATAAGCCATGCCGCCGCCGATGATCAGTGTATCACACTTTTCAAGCAGGTTGTTGATGACCTTTAACTTGTCAGCAACCTTGGCGCCGCCTAAGATGCCTACGAATGGTCTTACTGGCTTTTCAACAGCATCGCCTAAGAACTTCAGTTCCTTTTCAATTAAGAAACCTACAGCACTTGGTAAGTGTTCTGTAACACCAACTGTTGAAGCATGTGCTCTGTGAACTGAGCCGAATGCATCTGATACGTACAGGTCAGCCAATGAAGCCCAGTAAGCTGCCAGTTCCGGATCATTCTTGCTCTCGCCCTTTTCATAACGTGTATTCTGCATTAATACAACGTTGCCCTCTTCAAGATTGTTAACGGCTTCTTCCAGTTCAGCGCCTCTTGTTGCGTTGACGAAAGTAACCTTAGCATTTGGTAAATATTCCTGTAGCTTGGCTGCGACTGGTGCCATGTTGTTCTTGGCCATGTCTGAAGCCTTCTTTTCAGGATCCTTGTGGTCTACCTTTCCCAGATGTGAGAAGAGAATGACCTTTGCTCCGTTTTCAAGCAGATACTTAATTGTCGGTAAAGCAGCAACGATTCTGTTGTCATCTGTGATGACATCTCCCTTATGAGGAACGTTGAAGTCTACTCTAACTAAGACTTTCTTGCCTTTTACATCTAAATCTCTTACCGTTTTCTTTGCCATAAATTTCCTCCTATATGCGCTTAAATTATATCACTTTTACAGGTTTGTTTTAAACACTAATCCTGTAAACTTTGACCATATTGCTTAAGGTACACTGACAGTACCATGATGTCAGCCGGATTGACCCCGGATATGCGTGATGCCTGTCCGATGGTAAGCGGTCTGACCTGCTGAAGCTTCTGCTTGGCCTCTAAGGAAAGCTGATCCATCTGAGCATAGTCAATGCTCTCAGGAATGCGGATCTTCTCCATCTTAACCAGGTTATTGGCTTCTCTTCTGGCCTTGGCAATGTAGCCGTCATACTTGACTTCAATGTCCAGCTGAGCAGCGATATCCTTACTGATATCCAGATTCATCAGTTCTGCCAGTCTGATCATGCTGACGCCAGGTCTCTTCAGTAGTTCCTCTACTGAACCGTGTCCGTCATCGTCATAGCCCAGACTCTTGAGATACTCAGTCAGTTCATCACTGACAGTGACCCTGGTTTCCCTTACCAGCTGATGACCTTTTTCCAGTTCAGTCATCTTGTCCAGGTACTTCTGGTATCTCTCATCTGATATCAGTCCGTACTTATGCCCGTATTCCGTCATCCTCTGATCGGCATTGTCATGCCTCATCAGTAACCTGTATTCAGCTCTTGATGTCAGCAACCTGTAAGGTTCCTTGGTCCCCTTGGTTACCAGATCATCGATCATGACACCGATGTAAGCCTCATCTCTTCTGAGGATCAGAGGTTCTTTGCCAAGCAGTTTGGCACCGGCATTAATGCCGGCCATTATGCCCTGACCAGCAGCTTCTTCATATCCGCTGGTACCGTTGATCTGTCCGGCACAGAACAGTCCTTCAATGCTCTTTAATTCCAGCGATGGCTTTAACTGCAGCGGATCTATGGCATCATATTCTATTGCATATGCATACTTGTCAATTACGCAGTTTTCAAATCCCGGCAGACTTCTTAACATCCTGTCCTGAACATCATAAGGCATGGAGGTTGAGAAACCCTGAACATAGGTCGTATCCATGCTTAATGATTCCGGTTCTAAAAACAGCTGGTGCCTCTCTTTATCAGCGAATCTTACCAGTTTGTCCTCAATGCTCGGACAGTATCTTGGCCCGACGCCCTTTACCACCCCGGAGTACATGCTGGACTTGTTCAGATTTGCCCTGATTATCTCATGAGTCTCAGGTGTCGTATAGATCAGATAGCACGGAACCTGCTTATCCAATGGCAATACCTCAGTCGTCTCATAGCTGAAGGAAACGTCATCATTTGTACCCGGCTCATACTGAGCCTTTGAGAAATCTATTGAGTTCGTCTTTATTCTTGCCGGGGTTCCGGTCTTCAGTCTGAATGTCCTTATTCCCAGGTTCCTCAGGGATGCGCTGAGATTCTTCGTGGTCTTCTGTTTGTCCGGGCCTTCTTCAGTGACATGACTTGATACCATGACCAGTGAAGCCATGTATGTTCCAGTAGTAAGGATGAGTGCCCTGCACTCCAGAACGGAACCATCTTCAAGTCTGATTCCTCTTACCTTATTATCTTCAACAAGGACTTCCTCAGCCATGCATTCCCTTACTTCCAGGTTTTCCTGGTTAGCTAAGGTCTCCTGCATCTTCTTCTTATATGCAATCTTGTCAGACTGTACCCTTAGACTTCTGACACCAGGTCCCTTGGTCGTATTCAGCATCTTGAACTGTAAGGCCGTGGCATCGGCATTCTTGCCCATCTGACCGCCCAGGGCATCTATTTCTCTGACGACAATGCCCTTTGCCGGTCCGCCTACGGACGGGTTGCACGGCATTGAAGCAATCCAGTTCTTATCGAGGGTACACAAAACCGTCTGCAGTCCCATACGGGCTGTAGCCAAAGCTGCTTCACATCCGGCGTGTCCTCCGCCAACAACGATTACATCGATCATAAAAAACCTCGACTGTATTTTAGCACAATTGCCTCATAATGATACACTCAAAGAAAAAGAACAGCTCAGCTGTTCTTCTAATCCTTTCCAATTGATCTTAAAGCTTCCCTTACCCTGCCGCCATGATCGTCAACAAGCTTCCTGGCTTCTTCAGCAGTTAGGCTTCCCTTGATCATGCACAGAGCCACCTTGGTATCATTTTCAGCTTCCTCAATGTATCTGATGACTTCTTCCTCCCCAAGACCTGTTTCCCTGGATAAGAGTCTTACCATTCTGTAGTAGGACTTCTCCGTCGTCGGCTTGCCGATGGTGTAATTCTTGTATGTACGTCCGATCCTGATGCAGGCAGCTGAGGATACCATGTTAAGTACCAGCTTCTGAGCTGTCGCAGCCTTCATTCTGGTTGAACCCAGTACGACTTCCTGACCGGTAACGACCTCTACCGGATAATCAACGATGGCTGATATCTCAGCATCTGAAACGCAGGAAATTGATCCGGTAACCGCCCCGAGACTTCCGGCATACTCCAGAGCATTCCTGACATAAGGTGTTCTGCCTGAGGCAGCCACCCCAATCAGCATGTCCTTACTGCAGAAATTCCTTTCCTTGAGATCTCTGGTTCCGTTTTCTGCCTTGTCTTCTTCAAATTCCCTGGCTCTTCTCATTGCCGGTAAGCCACCGGCCATGATGCCTTCAATGATTCCCTCATCCATGCTGTAGGTAGGCATCAGTTCAGCAGCGTCAATGAACGCAAGTCTCCCCGAGGTTCCGGCACCGATGTAGAATACTCTGCCCCCGTTCTGCAATGTCCTGATGTAGGCTTCAGTCAGCTCGGTTATGGCGGGCAGTTCCTTTTCAACCGCATAAGCCACGGTCTTATCCTCGTCATTGATCATCTTCAGTACTTCAGCAGTAGGAACGACATCAATGTCAATGGTGTTCATGTTTCTCTTTTCAGTTTCCAGTCTGGCAAGGTCTT
>ONPK01000108.1 GCA_900319675.1 uncultured Bacillota bacterium | reverse complement strand
TTTTTCATTTCAGAATGATGTTAAGCTGCTGAAGGTCCTTTTCGAAAAGGTCAAATGACTTCTGTTCAGCGACCCACAGGTAGAAGTTACCGGTCATGGCGATCAGTACCGTATCGATCAGCGTTTCAGCCGGATGGCTGTCTCTGATCTCACCGCACTGCTGACCCTTGCGGCAACAGGAAACCATGTGTTCATATACGGCGGTATCACTGAATGAATCATTACGGCAGTTCAGGGTTTCATTGATGCGGGATGAATTCAGGAAGGCCGTTATGATGTCTGCGTTAAGATCCATCAGCGGAACCGTGGAGATCTTCAGCAGTTCAAATATCTGCGATATGAAGGAACCGTCTTCATCAACGTCTAACTGAGCTTCATCCAGACACTGATTGTAGTATTCCAGTATGACACTCTCCTTGTTCAGAAAGTGATGGTAAAAACTGCCCTTGGTGACCCCGCAGCTCTTACAGATCTGATTGATGCTGATGTTATTGTAACCGTGCTGCTGCCACATGCTCATGGCAGCCTTTATCAACTTGTCTTTCATGATTTCATTATATTATTTTCTTGATGGCAATAACACCGTAAAGTATAATAAAGACAGAAAACATACCGCGGTATGTCAGAGGAGATAACATGGGAAGATTAACAGGTAAGACAGCAGTAGTTACCGGTGCCAGCAGCGGCATGGGTAAGGAAATCGTAAAGTTATTTGCACAGGAAGGTGCAAACGTAATCGCAGTTGCCAGAAGACTGGAAAGACTGCAGGAACTGGCAGACAGCCTGGCTGATGCCGAAGGCAAGGTAGTTCCTTTCCAGGGCGACATTTCTTCAAAGGAAGTAAATGAAGCCATGATCGACAAGGCAGTTGAGTGTTTTGGCAAACTGGACATTCTGGTAAACAATGCCGGCATCATGGATGACATGGCAGCCGTTGGTGACTTCAGTGATGACAAGCTGCAGTCAGTATTCAACGTCAATGTATTCGGTCCGTTCTACGCAACCAGAAAGGCTGTTAATACATTCAAGGCTCAGGGCACAAAGGGCTCAATCGTTCACATCGCTTCTGAAGGTGCCTATAAGACATGCGCAGGTGCAGTATACTGTGCCAGCAAGTCTGCAGTAGTTACCTTATCAAGAAATACTGCATACATGTACAAGGCAGAGGGCATTCGTTCCAATGCCATCATTGCCGGCGGATTCGCTACCGAGATCTCAACCTCAATGGGCATGCCGAACATGGAAGCCTATGGCAAGCTGAAGGCAAATCTGGCTACAGCACCGGCACCTGGTAATCCGATTGAAATTGCCAGAGCTGTACTTTTCCTGGCCAGCGATGAGGCTGAATACGTATCAGGCGCTGAACTGGCTGTTGACGGCGGCTGGTGCGCAGCTTAATCAGCAGAACAGCATAAGGAAATCAGGGAGCATCATGAGAATGATGCTCTTTTTACATCGCCTTTCTTGATAAGGATGGCATGCAAAGTATAAAATTATTCTATAAATCGAAAGAGGCAGATAATCATGAAAAAGCTAATCGTTTCTTTACTCTGCGTGCTGATGATTCTTTTGAACGGCTGTTCACCTTCAGCACCATCTGATCCTGACGAGGGCAAGACTGACTACAGCGAAGACTGGCGCAACAGACCGATTCCGGAGTCATTTGACCTCAGAAGCGTTGATACTGACGGAGACGGTCAGGGGGACCGCTGTTTCGTCACACCGATCCGTCTGCAGAACCCGTTTGGTACCTGCTGGGGCTTTGCGGCTATTGCGGCTGCTGAGATCAGCATTCTCGGACATAACATGAAGGAAGACAAGGATGCCTGGAAGACACTGAACCTTTCTGAAAAGCAGCTTGCCTACTTTACCAATGTTCCAATTAATGATCCGAATAACCCGCAGAGCGGGGAAGGCAGACATCCCAGTGACATCAATGATTCAACGGATGTCTACGGCAGGGGCGGAACAATGGCTCTGGCAACTTCAACCTTTGCTCAGGGTGTCGGACCGTCATATGAATATGATGAAAGATATGACGACTACTTCACATACCGCGGCAGAAATCACTATGCTGATTTCCGCTTCATAGACGGTGATTACCGCACTTTCTCCTATGCGGCTGAAGATGACTGGACCATTCCGGAAGAATACCGCTTCAAGAGAGACTTCATTCTGACATATACACACATGCTGCCATCACCGGCTGGAAGAAATCTCCTCGGCAATTACGTATATAACCTTACGGCAACTCAGCTCATCAAGGAAGAACTGCTGGATAAGAAGGGCGTTCTGATCGGCTTCTGTGCTGATACCTCACAGCCTTCTCAGGAAGTAACTGAGGGAATATACATTGAACTGGAAAACTGGGCACACTATACCTGGAGCCCGACCGCTACGGCAAACCATGCCGTTACCATCATCGGCTGGGATGACAACTACCCGAAGGAAAACTTCATTTCTGAGCACATGCCTCCGGAAAACGGTGCATGGCTGGTAAAGAACAGCTGGGGTTCAGGTGAAGAGGAATTCCCGGCCAGCGGAACCAGACACTGGGGAATCAAGGTTCCTGATACGGATGAAAAGGGCAATCCGATACTGGATGAAAACGGTGATCCGGTAATGGTAGGCTCAGGTTATTTCTGGCTGTCATACTATGACATGTCATTGAGACAGCCGGAAACATTCACCTTCGGTACTACCTATCAGGATGAACACATCTATCAGTATGACTGCATGCCAGCGTCTGAATTCACGTATATGACAAATAATGATCCTGTCTCAATGGCAAACGTATTTACTTCAGATCATGCTGAAACGCTTGAGGCGATTTCATGCATTGTAGCGATGGACATGACATCAGTTGAATACAAGGTCTATCTGTTACCGGATAACTATGCTGATCCTGAACAGGGACAGCTTGTCAGCAGCGGTACCGAAGTGTTTGAATTCAGCGGCTTCCACAGGATCCCACTGTCTGATTCCATTGACCTGCAGGCTGGTCAGAAGTACTCAGTAGTCATGACCTTGAGCGTGGATGGCGATACGTATTACCTCAACACGCCGACCGGCATGATCGCCAAGGGACTGATGGACCAGAGAGCCGTCGTAAATCCTGGAGAGAGCTTTGTGAAGGATAATGATAACTGGGTCGACTACAAGGATGTCATTGATAATGAATTCGCTGAAGAAGATGATCCATATGCTTTGATCAGTGTCACAAAGAGTTATGACAACTTCCCGATCAAGGCATATACTGTTCCGAAGGCAGGCAACATGAACATCATACTTAATTCCAGCAAGAGCAAACTGTCTCTCCTTGACGGGGCAGACACTACGACAGTCACCTGCACTTTCCGCGGCCTCGATGAGATCAAGATCGGAAATCCTGAGATCACCTGGCAGCTGGCTCCGGGATCAGAAGAGATCGTTGAAATGAACAAGGCTCCTGAAGGACGTTCCGTAACCATAAAGGCCAAGAAGTACGGCAGAGCCCTGGTAACGGCAGCAGTCGAAGGCATTGGTACGGCAGTCATGGCCATTGATGTAATGGCGGTGATACCGACTACATTCCTACCGTCAGCGACAGCCAAGGTCTATACCGGTGAACCTCAGACAGTATCAGTGCTTGTACTGTCTAATGCCGGCACAGCGATGCTGGAAGGCATCGACATCACGCTGAAGTTCAGTAATAACGTCAACTGCGGCATTGCGACAGTTGAAATCTGTGATCTGGAAGGTAATTCATTCGATCCGGCTGCGAAGGCATATTATGCCATCATTCCACAGAAGGCAGAGATCACTTCAGTTGGCAATTCCTACGATTCAATTGAGGTGACCGTAGCTGATCAGTGGGCTTCAGGCATCAGCGGCTATGAGCTGGAATACCGTGCAGCAGGCAGTGAAAACTGGAAGACTGTCAGAGTTACCGAAGGAAATGTTCTGACGGCAACCGGACTTGCCAGAGGCAGTTATGACGTCAGAGTCAGGGCATTTGTCGATACCAGCAAGATGGAGAAAGAACTCTACAACAATGACATTTACTACGGCGATTACAGCGAAGAAGTAAGCGTGTCATTCTAAAAATAACAGAAGGCTTCCGGTTGTCCGGAGGCCTTTTTTCATGAGTTGTGACAGTATACGAGATGTCCGTTTCCCTTATCCTGACGTTCGCATCTTTCCCTGAAGCACCTTTCCGTACGGAAGGGGCATCTCGGGGCAAACGGACAGCCCTGGGATACGGTGTCATCATCCAGTACCTGGAATTCCTTCTTCTTTTCAAAGGGAGCCGGTACGGCTGATAACAGGAATTTCGTATATGGGTGCAGCGGACTGTTTATTATTTCATCGGTATTGCCGATCTCCATTATCTGACCGCCATACATGATCATGATCCTGTCGGCAATGTGTCTGACCACGGCCAGGTCATGGGATATGAACAGATAGGTCAGACCTTCCTCTTCCTGCAGATCCTCAAGCAGGGAGATGATCTTGCTCTGGTATGATACGTCCAGGGCTGATACCGGTTCATCGCAGACGATGAAGTCCGGGTTTGTGGATAAGGCCCGGGCAATGCCGACTCTCTGCAGCTGTCCGCCGGAAAGCTCGTGAGGATAGCTGTCCTTTTCATTGCGGCTCAATCCGACCTTTTCCAGTAACGTAATGGCATCCTTTCTGTCCTTGAGTCCCTCAGCTACGATTCTTTCAATGGTCCAGTAGGGATCTACGGAGTTATAGGGATCCTGGAAGATTATCTGGGAACCTCCAGCCCTGCTGGTGATCGTTCCGGAATCATGAGGTTCCAGATTGACCAGGCATCTGCCCAGAGTTGTCTTGCCGCAGCCGGATTCCCCGGCAACGCCCAGAGTTTCTCCCTTGTAAAGGTCAAAAGTTATTCTGTCTATGGCCTTGGTGGTTCCCTTGTCCGAATGGAAGGTCTTGGTCAGGTCGCGTACTTCGATCAGTGTTTCCTTCATTACCATTTCTCCTCCATTTCGCAGGCGCTTGTTGAAACATGACTCTCTGGCATAGGGGCATCTTGGCGCAAAGCTGCAGCCCTCGGTTTCATTGAGGAAGCTGAAAATCTCACCTTCGATCGGCATCAGCTTTCTTTCATTCTTGCCGTACCTTATTGAAGGTATCGTATTCAGCAAGGCCTGGGTATAGGGGTGCAGCGGGAAGCTGAACAGATCATCCCTTGTACCCTGTTCCACGATCCTGCCGCCATAGAAGACCGTAATGCGGTCAGCTATCTCAAAGGCGATGTCCAGGGAGTGAGTAATGAACAGTACGGTAAGCTGTCTCTCCCTGGCCAATGTCCTCAACAGCTGCAGTATTTCCTTCTGTATGGTCACATCCAGAGCGGTGGTAGGTTCATCGGCTATGACCAGTGTCGGGTCATTGATCAGGGCCATGGCGATCATGACTCTCTGTCTTAAGCCGCCGGAGAGTTCATGTGGATACTTCTTCATGATCTCCTCAGCATTCTTTATGCCGCAGGCTCTCAACATGGCTGCGGCCTTGTCATGGGACTCGGTCTTACTGAGCTTTTCCGTCAGCCTTATGGTCTCATGGAACTGCTTTTCAATGGTATAAAGCGGATCCAGGGCACTGAAAGGATCCTGGAATACTACTCCCAGCCGGTTACGGCGAACGCTGTTAAGTTCATAGCTGTCAGCGTTGGTAATGTCTTGCCCGTCGATGATGATCCTGCCGCTTTCGATCATGGCATTGGACGGTAACAGGGAAATGACCGTGTTTACCAGCGTGCTCTTGCCGCAGCCGGATTCACCCACTACGGCCATTATTTCGCCTTTCCTAAGTTCAAGTGAAACGTCTCTTAATACGTGGCGTCTGCCCTCGGGAATGCGGTAGACAACATTAAGCTTTTCTATCTC
>ONPK01000023.1 GCA_900319675.1 uncultured Bacillota bacterium | reverse complement strand
CATTGGTAAAGTAGGCCATCAGGTCACCGGTCTTGTTTTCATTGTAATAACGCTGAGACAGGGTCTCCAGCTTGGCGAATATCTCATTCTGCAGGGCGTGTTCAACCTTTCTGGACGTACCTATGACAAAGTATCTGTAGGCAAAGCGTCCTATCGAAAGGATCAATGCGCAGCCAAGCATCTTGAATATCGTTATTCTGATGCCTTCAGAATCTATGGTATGAGCTGCCAGACCATCTGTTATCTCACCGGTAAACTGCGGCAGATACAGGTTGGCATAGTCAACGACAAGCAGCACTAAAATACCTATTAGATATAGGTGCTTGTATTTCCATAAATAGTGAAACAGCTTATTGACTTCCTTTTTCTTCTTCACGAAATAACCCCCAACAACCGGTCTGGTCCACAGGGACCTCTACTACTATAACAAAAAAGCAATTGAATTAACAACTGCTTGACTAACAACCTTTTCCATCCAGTGAGCAGGCAGCTCCCTGAACGCCTTCAGCATGGCTGACCGGTATGTTTTTCCCCTCCAGATAGCCTGCCCAGTCGAGGAAAACCGTACCGTCTTCATCGATCAGCGTTGGTATGCCGATCTGACCGAGTTCCTTGACGTGGTCGAATACCGGCAGAGAATCCCGTAGCTTCAGAAAGCCCTTCAGATCACGCAGACTCAGGTTAATGTCAATGTATTCATATTCGATGTTGTTTGCATCAAGATCCTGCTTGCATCTGATGCAGTCAGGACACAGTTCACTTCCATAAATCCTTAACACCGGTTTCACCTCCCACGCAGGTAATTCTACCATACTTTAACAATTGAAACCACTCCATTAATCACTATAATTATTTATATGAAGCATAACATCAGAGGCAACAGCCTTAACATTACAATTGATGAACAGTTTGACGGCAGAAGCGTATCTGACTTTCTGGCCTTTTTCAGAGTCTCAGCGAAAAACATTAATGCACTTCTTACCGGAAAGCAGCTTTCCGTTAACAGAACTGCATTAACCGATGATTCATGTATTCTGAATAAAGGAGACACTCTTACCATCAACCTGCCTCAGCATGAGGTTGACTATGCCCCTGCTGATAGGGAGTGCCCTGTGATTTATGAAGATGACTTCGTATTCATCGCCCACAAGGAAGCAGGGATCATCGTTCATGATGATGAAAGGACTGACTGTCTGGCCAATCAGGCAGCTGCCTATCTGCTTGATCACGGCATAAGCGCCCCGGTAAGATACATTCACCGACTGGATAAGGAAACCAGCGGTCTGGTTCTCTTTGTAAAGATACCGTTATTCCAGCCATACTATGACTATCTGCTGAAGGAAAAGCTCATTAACCGTAAGTATCTGGCCATAACTGACGGAAAAGGCAAGGTCGGTCAGAAGTTTACCTTCCGTCAGAACATCGGCAAGGACCGTCACGTAAATAACAGATACCGGGTATCTGCCAGCGGCAAAGAAGCCGTGACCAAGGCCAGGATCATCAGTAAATACAAAGACCATCTGTTATTTGAATGTACGCTGTTAACAGGCAGAACTCACCAGATCAGAGTTCACCTTTCCCATAATCACTTCCGGATCGTCAACGATGACATCTATGGAATCCCCTCAAAGGATTTCCATAACATGGGACTGTGGGCATACCAGCTGCAGTTCCCTGACATCATGACCGGTAATAACATAACAGTCAGAGATATCAGAAACAGCGACTACGACTGCTTCAGACTGAAGGATGAATGAAATGAGAGACCTCAGAAAAGACAGCAACGAGATCATCAGATACAGCATAGACAGAGTCCTGCCCGATGAGGCAGTAAGACGGACTCTTGAAGGCTTTGTCATGCCCGAAGGAAGACTCATTCTGGTATCCGTGGGCAAGGCTGCCTGGAGAATGGCTGATTCAGCCGTAAGGTGTCTTGGTCACATTGATTCTGGCATCATCATTACAAAGTACGGTCACAGCGAAGGACAGATACCTAACGTCATGATTCATGAGGCTTCCCATCCGATACTTAATCAGGATGCCATTGACGCTACCGAAGAAGTAATTGAGATGGTCAGTGATCTTAATGAAAAGGATACGGTACTGTTCCTGCTTTCAGGCGGGGCCAGTGCCCTGTTTGAATCACCGTTGATTTCCCTGGAAGAACTGCAGGACATAAACCGGCAGTTACTGGCGTGTGGTGCTTCAATAGAGGAAATAAATACCATAAGGAAAAGACTCAGTAAGGTCAAGGGCGGCCGGTTTGCCCGACTCTGTTCCCCTGCCCGCGTTTTCAGCATTATCCTGAGTGACATTCTTGATGACCGTACGGACATGATCGGCAGCGGACCAACCGTTGAGGACACATCAACTTCTGAGCAGGCCCTGAACATAGTAAGTAAATATGGCCTTCATCTGAGTGATGAAGTCAGAAACCTGCTGGAAAAGGAAACCGTAAGTCACCTTGACAACACGGAAACTCACGTCTGCGGAAGTGTCGTTCAGCTTTGTCAGGCTGCAGGAGAAAAGTGCGAACAGTTAGGTTATGAAACAAGAATAATCGATACTCATCTGAATGGGGAAGCCGCCGAAACCGGCAGAATGATTGGTTCCACGGTCAGAAACATGATGGGAGAAATAAGGAAACCGACAGCTCTGATCTATGGCGGGGAAACGGTCGTAAGAATAACCGGAAACGGCAAGGGTGGCAGAAACCAGGAACTCGCCCTGGCTGCGACTCCCTTCATCTCAGGGCTGAATGCCTGTCTGTTTTCCGTTGGCAGTGACGGTACGGATGGACCTACTGATGCGGCCGGAGGTTATGTCGACGGTAGCACTCTGGATAAGCTGAGAGAAAGAAAAACAGACGTCGAAGACGTCCTGAAAAACAACGATTCATATCATGCATTACAGGCAGCTGATTTACTGATCATTACCGGTCCGACCGGGACTAACGTTAATGATCTTACCGTAGCACTGTTATTGCCAAAGTAAAACCTGCAGAATTATCTGCAGGTTTTTTTCATAATATTCCAGCCAATGACAGCACCATGCTGAGTGCACCGCATCCCAGCATTACGATTACCGGATTGACGTCGGTCTTCTTTATCGTGATGAATGCCACCACGATCATTACCAGGGCAAATATATTGATGTTTGCCAGGGCTATCTCATTGCCGAATACGGCGGTAAGGAAGATCTTCAGTACCGTAGAAAGGATCATGGCAACAGACATGCTCTTAAGGCAGTTCATCATCTCGCTGATCAGCGGTATCGTCTTATACTTCTTGTACAGATTGAACAGGATGATGGAAACAATGCACGCCGGCAGGATACTGCCGAGAGTTGCGGCTATGGCGCCGGGTATTCCACCGAGTTTCATTCCGATGAACGTTGCGCTGTTGATGATGATCGGTCCCGGAGTCAGTTCGTCAATGGCAATAAGATCTGAGAACTCCGTAAAGGTCATCCAACCTGTGCGGTCAACGATCTCCTGCTCGATTAACGGCATGGCTGCGTATGCCCCGCCAAAAGCCAGAGCGCCTATTCTGATAAAGGCAAGGAAGATTTCAATGACTCTAGTCATGACGCTTCACCTCCTGCCTGCTGACCATTGCCTTAATAATGGCAACGATGACACAGAACACGGCGAGATAGAAGATTGAATACTTGGTCAGTCTGACATACAGGAATGATATCACTATTAACAGATAGTATACGATGTGGTTTCTCTTGGCCACGGTCTTGAACAGACCGAGCATGATGTCCAATAGCATGGCACAGACACCGGCCTGCATGCCATCGATGAACAGTCTGACATATGGATTCGTTGAAACAAACGTATAGAAATACGTTACCAGCAACATGATGAGAAACGGCGGCAGAATGATTCCCATTACGGCACTGAAAGCGCCTGGCAATCCTGCCACATGCTGACCAACCTGCACTGCCGAGTTAACGGCAACCGGACCTGGAGAACTCTGAGCCAGAGCCAGATAGTCTTCCATCTCCTCTTCAGTTACCCAGCCGTACTTACCGGCAAAACGGTTCTTCATTACTCCAAACATGGCATACCCGGAATTGGCTGTCATCGATATGGTAAAGCAGTTAATGAAGATGATCCACATTTTCTTCAACATTTTCCAACACCTGCCTTCGGATAACACTATCTTACTATATTTGTCTCACCACTTAAACAAAAAAGATCCGAAGATCTTTTTCATTAACATTCGTAGCCGATTATGTAACCGTATCTTTCTGCATAGTGACTGCACAGTCCCTTGCAGGTATTGATCACGAAGTCACAGTCCGGGAACTGCTCCTTGACCAACGCCCTTACCTTCTCAGCGGCCTCCAGATTCATGACGTGGTCGATTCTGACCTTGCCACCCTTGTAGCCGTTTCTTAACATTTCAACTACGGTTTCCTTGATGGCTCTCTTTTCACCCTTGAACTTGCCAAACGGGTCAATTACACCGTCATCAGCTCTGCCCAGCATCTTGATGTCCAGAACGCCGATGAGCTTGGCCAGGATCATGCTGACACGGCCGTTCTTGGCCAGGTTGTTAACTGAGTGCAGCAGGAATGCCAGATTGGTGGTTTTCTTATATTCGATGACGGCGTCCCTGATTTCCTCAAAGCTCATTCCCTTGTCTTTCAGTTCTCTGATTTTCTCAATCATCAGAGCCATGCCCGGACCGGTTTCCCTTGAGTCAAAAACGTGTACCTTGGCACCCTTGTGCTCTTCCATGTATTCCTCTGCAGCGGTCAAGGCTGCGTTGTAGCTGCCGGACAGCTTGCTGGAAATCGTTATGGCAAAGATCTCATCCTCGCCTTCAAATGCCTCGAGCCATTCACCTGTATTAGGACATGAAGTTGTTGAACCGGAAGAACTCTTTTCCAGTGCCGTCATCATTTCATTAATATCGAGATTTTCATCGTCAACAAACTCCCTGCCGTCAACTCTGATCTTAAGTGAAACATACTTATAGTCAATGCCTTCAAATGTGTATAAGTTAGAAGATGAATCTGAAACTATTCTCATAGTCAATACCTCCTTCTGTTTTAACTTTACATCTATTATATTTCCTTAGTGTGAAATCTACAACAAAAAAGCCAGTACCTGCCCGTAATGAAAATGCAGATATTTCATCTGCATTTATTCTACTGATTTCAGTGATTCGATCATTTCGATCTTACGCAGCGGCTTTCTGGTAAACATCAGAACGATCAGCGTAAACACGATCGTAATGACATAGGCATAGACGAAGCTCATGACCTTGATGTTGGTGCCGAACCTGATCATTTCCATGTCTATTACTCCCATGATGAAATGATGTTCCAGCACGCCCAACGGTAATCCGATAACTCCTCCGATCACCGACAGCAACATTATCTCCTTGAAGATGTAGGAATTGATCTCGTGATTTCTGAAACCAAGCACCTTCAGAGTGGCTATCTCTCTTATTCTTTCCGAGATGTTGACCTGAGTCAGGTTGATCAGTACGACAAACGCCAGTGAACCAGCTGTCACGATGATTACCAGAATGATGTAGTTCAGTGCCTCGATCATCGTATTGAACTGCTTTGTAACAGCTGAGAAGTCAACCATGCTTTCAACACCCTCAACCCCTTCCAGTGACTGTCTGAGGTTCTCACCGTCATTGGTCTTTACCGCAATGCAGTTATAGTGAACGGGTTCCCTGAATACCGTTTCATAATACTCATTTGATATGTATATGTAATGCTGGAAATACATCTCGCAGATCTCATTGACCTTTACCTTTGCTTTCAGCCCGGTACTTGATTCAATGGTGATCTGGTCACCTGCCTTTATGCCGTTCACCTTCGCAAACTTCTGCGAAACAATGACTCCGGTATTGTTCATCTTGAGCGGCGTCTTGCAGTCGGTCTCCCTCAGGTTGAATACGTCGTTGCCGCTTCTGGCATCCAGTACCTCCATGGTAATGACCTTCTCCTTATCATCAAGATACACCTTTGATGAATAGGTCATGATACCGGCAAAGTATTCATTGTTCAGATCATTTTCCAGAATGGTATTGATTTCTTCAATGTTATGGTCATTTTCCAGATTGATCACGTAGTCATGATTGTAGATCTGACCGAACTGGATGGCAACGACATCCGCGATGGAATCCTTGATGCCCCAGCCTACCACCAGTAAGCCGGTACAGCCGGCTACGCCGATGACTGTCATGAAGAACCTTGACTTGTACCTTATCAGGTTACGGGCCGTGATCTTGGAAGTAAATGACAGCCTGCGCCAGATGAAGGTGATGTTTTCAATGAAGGTCTTGCGGGCATTCTTCGGAGCCTTTGGTCTTAACAGCTGACTTGGTTCCTCATTGAGGGTCTTTCTGACGACGAAGTACGTCACCAGCAACATTAATCCCGTAAAGGCCACGACGCATATCGCTATGTTCTCTATCGGGAACAGCATCATCATGTCCGGCAGATCGTACATCAGTCTCCAGGTCTGATAGATGACCGTTGGGAAAACCATCATGCCGAATACGATGCCCAGCACGCAGCCAATCAGCGATGCCAGCAACGCATAGATCAGATACTTTGACGTTACTTCCCACTTGGAGAAACCAAGAGCCCGGAATATGCCGATCTGACCTCTCTGCTCATCAACCAGCCTGGTCATGGTGGTCATGCATACCAATGCTGCTACCAGGTAGAACAGTATCGGCATGTAAGTGCCGATGGCTCCCATCTGGCTGGCGTTATTGGCAAACATGTAGCTTGAATAGTGGGAATCACGGTCCAGCACCATCCACTTGGCATCCGGCAGTTCTTCCAGATCCTGATAGGCCTTTCTGATTTCAGCCTCTGCTTTCTCTATCTCCTCGTTGAAAAGTATCACACTCTCACGGTATTCCTTTTCACCGGCTTCATACTCTATCTGTCCGGAAGCTATTTCAGCTTCTGCCCCCTCTATTTCCAGATTGATTCTGGCAATGGCCTCATTGGCAATTCTGATTTCTTCTCTTGTTGCCTCAAGTCTTAACAGATCCTGGGAAAGTGACGTCTGGGAAATGTAGACGGTCTCAATTGAACCGCCGTACTTTCTGTCCAGATTGGCTATCAGTTCATCAACATTGCCCGTGCCGCTCTGATCATCCATGTCCTTCAGATTTTCGATCAGCAGTTCATTTACCGTTATCTGGGTCTCCAGCTCGGTTATCTGCCTGTTGACTTCAATCAGCTGATCGGATGCGATCTGCTTCTCCTCAGCGGTAGCTGACGGACTGTTGATTATCTCATTCAGTTCGTTTCTCTGCGGGTAAAGATCCCCATTCAGTCTGTTGCGGTATTCCGCATTCTCGTTTTCAATCCTGCTGATGTTTTCAGCATAAGGGCTGATGGACTGACTATTCTTTATGTTCTTAAGAGCGTTGTATGTGGCATAATCCGAAAGAGTCTCAGCGAAGATCGTCTGGAAACTTCTGCCCTGGGCATCTTTGGACTCAACGTCCTTTATTCTCTTGTCTATTGCGGCATAGTCATTATCGTACTGTCTCTGTAAGGCGCTGATCCTGGCAGTTCCGGTACTGATGGCCGTTCTCATCGTATCAAGCTGGGTCTGGGCAGCGATGATCTGGATCTTGGCATCGTCGAGTTTCTGCTTGGCCTCATCCAGCTTGGCCTGACCCTCTGCCTTCTTTTCCTCCAGTTCCTTTTCACCTTCGGCGATTTTCTCTCTGTATTCTGCAAGCAGGGTTTCCTTCAGATTATCCTGCTGATTGAGAGCGAATATCTTGACCTCATCTCCCTTTTCCTCGATGAAGTCATGATATTCATCATCATAGCTCTGAAGATCCATGGCTTCGGGAACGGTAAAGTAGACGGTCGTATAGTATTCCGCCTTGAAGTTGTTATTGGGGATGTAGACGATCAGGTCCAGTTCCAGGTTCTTAAGATTACTGGTGCCCTGGATCTTGGCCATGTAACATGGTGTCTTGGCCATGCCGACGATCTCATATTCAGTATTTACCAGTTTTTCGCCCAGATCCTCATCATCAAGGTACAGTCTGAGCTTGCTGCCCAGAAGGTGTGATGAATCGCCGATGGAATTACTGACGATGACCAGTTCATCTGATCTTTCCGGCAATCTGCCGCTGATCAGCTGGAAGTCGTTCATCGGACGGTTGACTTCCTCAACTCTGGTTACTAGAACGTCTCCGTATTCATTTTCACTGAAAACATCGACCATCCTGCTGGCAAAAAGATCTTCCACGAAATCCTGCTTCCTTAATGCCCTGATGTCATTGTCATCAAAGCCATAGGAAGAATAGATCTGGAAGTCCTGCAGTTTCCTGTCGTCATTGTACCTGTCAACACTCTGCTCCATGATCGGTCTCGAACTCAATAAGCCCATCATGAAAGATGACCCTATCAGAACGATCATCAACAGGGAAAAGAATCTGTTAAAGGTTTTTCTAATTAATCTGAATGTATCCTTATGAAACATTAATACTCAATATCCTCTGCATCCATTGGGTTCTCGTTAATGGTTACCGATTCGATGTTGCCGCTTCTGACTCTTATTATCTTCTGACCCATTTCAGCAAGAGCGGTGTTGTGAGTGATCATGACTACCGTCATGTTCTGTTTGAAGCACATGTCCTGAAGTACCTTCAGAACCTGTTTTCCCGTCTTATAGTCCAGAGCTCCCGTCGGTTCATCGCACAGAAGAAGCTTAGGGTTCTTGGCTACGGCTCTGGCAATGGCAACTCTCTGCTGCTCACCGCCGGATAACTGTGATGGGAAGTTATCCATTCTGTCTTCCAGTCCGACCATCTTCAGCACAAAGCGTGAATCCATCGGGTCATGGCAGATCTGTACGGCCAGTTCCACGTTTTCCCTGGCAGTAAGATTCTGCACCAGATTATAGAACTGGAAAACGAAGCCGATGTCAAACCGCCTGTATTCCGTTAATTCCTTCTCACTTGCCTTGGAGATGTCCTTGCCGTCAACGACAACAGATCCTGAAGTAGCCAGGTCCATGCCGCCTAGGATGTTGAGAATGGTCGTCTTACCAGCACCGCTGGCGCCAAGTACCACGACGAATTCTCCCTTTTCAATCTCAAATGAAATGTCATCAAGAGCTCTGATCTCAACTTCACCCATTTTGTAGACCTTGCTGACATTCTTAAATTCTATGAAACTCATACTACTCACCCCTGATATCCTTCAGTAAGTCTATATCGAGCATGTCGACATATGATTCAAGGTAAATCTTTACCAATTTCTTCAGTGTATCACTGTCAAATCTGTTATTTCTGAGCATTACCCTGACCCCGCTGAAAATAGATTCGGCATAGCTGTCTGCCAGTAAATGCAGTTCTCTGGAATTGATGTCTACGCCGTAGTTTGAAGAAAAGATCTGCGCCAGGGCATTGGAAAACCATTCAGTCAGATTGCGGTTGATGGAACTGCGCATCATCAGAATGTTTACCTCGATCTTATGATCATTATATATGTCTACCAGACCGTCACCCAGAGTATCCAGCATGCCCCGTAATTCCTCACGGGAAAGAACGATCTCCCTGTCTTCCAGAATGTCGATGGCATTGCCGGAAAGCTTTAATATCAGAGCCTGAAGCTTGTTAAGCGCCGGCCCCACGATGAAACGGTTCAGCTCCTCCTTGCTCTTGAAGTAACGGTAGAGATTGCCTACGGTTATATTGCTTTTGCTGGCAATTGCCCTCATGGAAGTCTTCTCGTAACTGTTTTCCAGAAACTCTTCCTTGGCTGATTCAATGATCCTCGCCTTTACGTCATCCTTTAATGTCTGTGCCATAAATAATGAACTCCTGTTCATTTTTTATTATAGAGAAATCACATAATACTGTAAACATTAAAAAGGAATGATTTTCATCATTCCTAATCAAGTTCACATTCAGATTCTTCTATGCTTCTTATTACCGTTTTCCCATCCCTGTATTCGGCCAGGTAAAGCCTTATTCCGCCTTCATCACTGCCGTATACAAACGGGAAATCACAGTTTGTTCCAACCCCATAGTTACCGTCCTTATCCAGTAAGACAAATGATACGCTGCGGCAGTCAGCTACTCTTGCCATCACTTCGGCAATTGTCTCATCAGCAGCCTGCTGAGCTGACTTGCCTTCCTTAAGCTTGCTGACGGCCTTGTAGGCAACCGTACCTCTTATGATGTCTTCACCTACACCGGTGCATCCTGCCCCGCCAAGCTGAGAGTCTGCATAGTATCCACAGCCGGCCAATGGGGAATCCCCAATACGCCCGTGTTCCTTCATGAACAGACCGCTGGTAGTAACGGCCGTACACACCGTACCGTTAACGTCTCTTACAACGTAACACACCGTATCATGACCATCATAGCTTTTCAGTTTCCCGGTATTGTCCTTTGCTTTCAGATATCTGGCATAGGACTCTTCAGTCAGATTGTTCCACTGCTCAAAGCCGTTCTTCAGGGCATACTCCTCTGCTCCCTTGCCAACCAGGAAGTTATTGAATTCATTTTCAGCCAGTTTGCGGGCAATTCTGATCGGTGACTTGAAGCCTTCAACGCAGCCCACAGCCCCAAACTTCAGAGTATCGCCATTCATGAAGCCGGCATCCAGAGTAACTCTTCCTCTGTTGTCAGGCAGACCGCCATATCCTACTGACGTATAGGCAGGGTTGCTTTCAATTACTTCGGCTGCGGTTACTGCGGCCTCATCTGCACTTGCGCCCTTTTCCAGCAGCTCTGCTGCCTTCAGCTGACCGTCCCTGGACATCTTCCAGGTTGATACCATTGCCCACTTCATCCAAACACCTTCTTCCCATTGACATAGGTCTCACTGACCTTAATGTCATGCAGTTCGTTTTCCTTAGCCATGAAGGGATTTCTTTCCAGCACGACAAAGTCAGCCAGATAGCCCTCCCTGATCATTCCCTTAAAACTTTCCTCAAAGCTCGCAAAAGCTGATGCTTTTGTAAAGCTGTCTATTGCTTCCTTAACGGTAAATGCCTCATTCTTCAGATAAGGCCCGGTGTCGTCCATTGACGTTCTGGTCACGGCACACTCAATGCCTTTCATTACATCAGGCAGTTCAACCGGGGCATCGGAACCGTTTGATACGGTTACCCCCTTCTTCATCAGGGTCTTCCAGCTGTAGCTGGTTGATGCCAGTTGTTCGCCTGCCCTGTCGTATACTATGTGATTATCGTAATCCAGGAATATGCTCTGAGCATATACATGGAGATTCATTTCAGCAATTCTTTCCAGCTGATCAGCCCGGGAGAGCTGACAGTGGACTATACCATGGCGGTGATCTCTCACCGGCTTCTTCTTAAGAGCTCTGTCGATTGCGTTCATCACCTGATCAAGACATCCGTCACCTATGGCATGTACGGCTATCTGCATGCCGTTGTCATTGGCATATTCCAGCATGACGTTCATCTGCTCATCGCTGAACAACGGAAAACCTCTGGTTGATGGGTCATCATTATACGGACTGCTCAGGTATGCCGTCCGGCTTCCCAGGGAACCGTCTCCCAGCATCTTCAGCGGTCCGATCTTGAAGAAGTCCGTTCCCTTGCCCGTGACGTTGCCGGCCTCAACGAATCTTATTAATTCCTTAAGTTCCGTAAAGTTTGACTGCTCATATACGCGAACGGACAGTCTTCCTTCTCTTTCAAGTTTCCTGTATGCTTCATTTATCACTTCGAAAGGTATTTCCCTGAAAACGCAGTAGTCATCACTCTGAACGCTGGTAATGCCATAGCTGTTCAACAGCCTGCAGGCTTCGATGATCATGTTTTCAATTTCAGTTTCTGACGGTAATGGTTTCCTGCGGCTGATAAGATCAATGGCATTATCATAGAATAACCCGTTCTCACAGTCAATGGCTCCGCCATCCGGTGAAACCGTATCTTCAGTTATACCGCAGACTTCCAGTGCCCTGGTATTTACCACACAGCTGTGTCCGCAAGCCCTGGTCAGAACAACGGGAATGTCATTAACGACATCGTCAATGTCCTTTCTTGAGGGCATTCTGGTGACATCAGTGAAATAGTCCTGATTCCAGCCCCTGCCGGTCAGCCACTGACCGTTTGAATAATCATGACTGTTTCTGAATTCCCGTACATAATTCATCATTCCTCTGAGACTGTCAGTATGTTCAGCCAGTCTGGCTGACATTAATGACTGTCCAAGGTTAAGCAGATGCAGATGGGAATCGTTGAACCCGGCGCAGACAAACTGCCCCTTCAGATCAGTTTTCTCATCATATGCGTATTTTTCTGCCTCATGATTACTGCCGCAGAAAACAAAACGGCCGTCTTCTACGATGAAAGTCTCAGCCATCTGCGATCCGTCATATACTGTTCCGTTGTAATATAGTGTTTTCATTCTTACGTACCTACAGAAATTATAAAACAGTTCAGTGGCATAATCACACTATTTCGCCCCCATGTTCTGCTATAATAACTTGGTAAACGAGGAAACGAACATGCTGGAAACAAAGATATACATCGGTCTGAATGATGCCGATCTGAAGACACAGAAATTTGAAACGACAAGATATACTTCCCTGCTGAAGAGAGTATGCATGAGCTACCATCTCCCCTTCTCCTTTTCAATAGCTGAGGGCGGCTACTTTCACGATGACGGAACCTATACTCAGGAAACATCCCTGGTCCTGTCCCTGATCGACGCTGACAGAAGTACCGTCGAGGAAATGGCCAAGGACCTGTGTGTCTTCTTCAATCAGGAATCGATACTCATCACCGAGACGGAAGTCAATTCCTACTTCATCAGAGAAAGCCTGTAAAAAAGCATTGGAACATTCCAATGCTTTTTATTGACTTACTCCCTTTAGGATGAGGTTTACGAATTCCTCATTGGTCCTGGTCTTGGAGAACATGCTCAGTAATCTTTCCACAGCCAGATCCTTGCGCAGGTCGTTGAGGCTTCTTCT
>ONPK01000025.1 GCA_900319675.1 uncultured Bacillota bacterium | reverse complement strand
AAGGTTTTCGGACAGACCATTGCCTTTACGATCTACCTGTCACTGGTCGGCACATTGCTGGCAGCCGGAGCGGCGTTCCTCTTTTTGGAATACAACATCCGAAGAAACCAGGGAGTGATGCTGCAGTACTCCGATGACAATGAGGATGTAGTAGCTACTGACAGATTATTAAGGAAGATAGTTTTCTACTGCGTTACGATCTCCATCGTTTCCATCTCGCAGAGCGTTTATAACATCATAAATACCAAGCTGTTACTGATAGGACTGAAGAATGTCGGATACTCAACTGAGGCGATATTCAACATTACCAATAATACGACACAGCTTGTTCCCAAGATCTGCATAATCGTTATTTCTCTGTCCACGGCCATGACAAGTTCAATTGCCCCGTTCGTGGCGGACAGCTATGCCAAGGGTGATTTCAGGGAAGTAAAGAACAGGCTGATGCAGGTCATTAACATCGTCCTGGTCGTTACGGCACCGCTGGCCGTCGGCATCATCATGCTGGCAGAACCGGTACACGTGCTGTTCTATGGATATGTCGGCAGATTCAACTATGGCGCTCAGATACTGCGTCTGGCGATCATTCTGAACATGCTCAGCAGTATTACCATGGTCTTCAATACAGCCTTACAGAGCATGCAGAGAGGCAAGACAGTGTGTCAGATGGTCATCATTTCCATCGTTCTCAACGTGGTCATGGACCTGCCGCTGATCTATCTGTTCAATGACTTCAGCATTCCGGCTTATCTTGGTGCGACCATGAGTTCGCTGATTGCGGAAACCGTGCTGTTCAGAATGCAGCTTCAAGCCATTGGCCTTCATGGCAGTCGTTGTCATAATCCTGCAGATAATCGTGCCGTACAATCTGGTCGGCGGCAGAGTAGGTCTGTTCTTCCATCTGCTGCTGTATGCGGCAGTTGGCGGCATCGTATACATATTTACGGCTTATAAGACCGGTGCTCTTGAACTTTTGATCGGTACTGAACTGGGCAATAAGCTTTTGAATCTTCTGAGAAGAGGTAAGAAATAATGAAGCATCAGCTGGCAATGATCCTCAATGCCTGCATTGCGCTGGTAACACTGATAATCATGCTCTACTATTTTCAGCCAAAGAACGGTGTCAGCGGCTGGAAAAGGGGAACCGGCACCTTCATGTATTTCACAATTCAGTCAAATGTGTTTTCAGCCATCGTGTCATTTGCGTATCTGCTCATGAATTTTATGGGAATCACCATCCCGGAATGGTTCATGGTACTGCGCTTTGTGGCAACGGTATCAGTTGCCCTGACCTGTCTGACGGTCATATTCTATCTGGGACCGCTGTACGGGTATAAGAGTCAGCTGACAGACGAAAACATCCACATGCATCTGGTTGGACCGGTCATGGCCTTCATCACTACCTGCTTTCTGGAAAGCGACATGCGACTCAAGCTGTGGCAGATGTTACTGGGACTGATACCTACGGTATTATACGGTGCCCTGTACATCTACAAGGTCATCGTCAGAAGACAGTGGAAGGATTTCTACGGTTTTGAAAGAGTGGACATTAGGAAAAGCGCTTCGCTGATGTTACTGTTAACCGCCGTAATATGCATATTGACCGGATTGGTCTATAACAGATTCTGATGTATCTGAGGATACATCTTTTTTGTATTTGAAGCAGAAAACGACAGAGAAAACCAAAGAACCATAACAGATCACAGTACGGTCGTTCTTGATGGAGTTTTATCATGAATTCATGATATAATGGTCATGGTCTAACCCGGGGAGGTTATCAATATGGCGAACAGCGTTGGAAGAAACACCATGAAGGCTTCTGATCTCAGAGGCGTCAGCATCTATCAGGAAAAAAAGAGAACGGTATATTATGACGTTCTTAATAAGAACGGATATATCATCAACAATGCCGAAGTAAAGAATTACATGCTGTTTTCCAACCGTCACACGGCCATTGCGCTGGGAGCAGTAGTCATCTATTATCTGACTAACAACGTCGTTTTGTCAGTAGGACTCGGCATCGCTGCCCTCATCGCTACGGAGATCGTCTTCCGCAAGACGTTTTTGCACAAGCTTCCGGAAATAACGGCATATGAAAGACCTAAGAAACAGAGCTATGTTGACTCAATTGCGACTGACGAGACAGTTACCAGAATCATTCTGCTGATCGTCATCGGCATACTGCTGGCCTTCATGCTCATCTACAACATAGCTACCGGAGTATACAAGGACCAGCTGTCAGTCATCATGTCCTACATGGTCATTGCCGGAGCCATAGTGCTTACCGTACTCCATGGCATCGCACTCATAAAGAAACTGACTAACAAGAACAAGTAAACTGCAGAACTGTCTGTGAAATATGAATATTAGGGGAGGTATTTATCTTGAATAACACATTAGCTGAAATGATCAATCCTGAGCTGCTGTTCCTCGGTTACGAAGCAGTCGATAAGAACGAAATGCTCGAGGGTATATCTGACTGGTTATATGAAAAGGGATATGTAAACAAGGAGTTCAAGCGTTCCATCATGGAAAGAGAAAAACTGTATCCTACGGGACTGAAGCTTGATGAAATCGAGTTTGCCATTCCGCATACGGATGCTGACTACGTGATCAAGCCGGGTGTCGTACTTGTACAGTTGAAGGACCGTGTAGAGTTCACTCAGATGGCTACGTTTGATGATAAGATCCATGCAAGGATCGCATTCATTCTGTTAATGCATAAGGACGGATCACAGGTAGCACTGTTACAGGACATCATCGGAAGATGTAGCAGTGCCGGATTCGTTGCCAATCTTGAACAGGCTAAGACTGCTGAAGAAGTCATGGCCATCATAAAGAATGATTAGGAAGGAGAATTTCTGATGAAACGCATTATCGTTGCCTGCGGAAGCGGCGTAGCTACCAGTGAGACCGTAGCTGCCAAGTTAAGAAGATTACTGGAACAGAAGGGTGTTCAGAACGTAGAAGTTGAAGCCATCAACATCAATGTTCTGGAAAAGCAGATCAAGCGCGCTGACATTTACGTGGCAATTACTCCGTTCAAGCAGGAGAATTTCCCAATTCCAGTATTCAGCGGCATGGCATTCCTGACAGGATTCGGTCAGGAAGCTGAACTGAAGAAGATCATTGAAGAAATCAATAAGTAGCCATGGCTTACAAGGTACTGGTACTTAACGGCAGCCCGCATGTACACGGCTGCACTGCCACTGCCCTTGATGAAGTCATCAGGGTACTTAATGAGGAAGGCATTGAAACCGAGATCATTCAGGTTGGCAAGGAGAACATCAGAGGATGCATCGCCTGCAACAGCTGTAAGAAGAACGGCAGGTGTGTCTTCTATGACCTGGTAAATGAAACGGCTTCGAAGTTTGAGGAAGCTGACGGCTTATTGGTAGGTTCTCCGGTTTACTACGGTTCGCCGAACGGAACCATTCTGTCTTTCCTGGACAGACTGTTCTACAGCACCGGATTCTCCAAGCAGCTTAAGGTTGGCGCTGCAGTAGTAAGCTGCAGAAGAGGCGGCAACACAGCTTCATTTGATGTTCTGAACAAGTACTTTACGATCAGCGGCATGCCGGTAGCTTCCAGCACTTACTGGAATCAGGTACACGGCTTTACGGCTGAAGACGTAAAGAAGGATCTTGAGGGTCTGCAGACGATGAGAAACATCGGCCATACCATGGCTTTCATGATCAAGGCATTTGACGATGCCAAGAACAAGTACGGTATGCCTACACGGGAAAGAGGCTCAATGACCAGTTTCCCGGACGGAAAATAAAAAACAAGGATGCAGCGATGCATCCTTTTTTCATGCTCATTTCTGACTGGAACTTCTTCGATACACAAGAAGCGACATCAGTAACAGTACCGGGAAAACGGCCGCAGCCAGGATTCCCGCTTTCAGATTGTCGGCAAACATGCCGGAAACAATACCGACGACAGCCGGTCCAACAGAACATCCGACATCACCGGCTAGTGCCAGCAAGGCATAGAGTATGGTTCCGCCGTTACGCAGTACTGCGGCATTGCTGATGGTGCCCGGCCACATTATGCCTACGGAAAAACCGCAGATGGCACATCCTGCCAGTGAAACAAACGGATGGGGATCCAATGAGATCAGAAGATATGAGGCAATGCACAATGCACAGCTGAAGATCATGAAACTTCTCTGATCCATCCTGTCTCCATGTCTGCCATAGATGGCTCTTGATGTCCCCATTAACAGGGCAAACATCATGGGTCCAAGAAGATCACCCAGGGTCTTTGAAATGCCAAGACCTTTTTCCGCAAAACTGCTGGCCCACTGACTTACGGACTGCTCGGAAGCTCCTGAACAGATCATCATCAGGATGAACAGCCAGAACAGTCTGTTTCTGACAAGGTCGGCAAAGCTGATTCTTTCTTCCTGTTCACTTACCAGCGGAGCTATCGGGACCCTGGCAAAGAGAATGATGTTCAGCATTGGTATGACTGCCCATAGAACGGCCATTATCCGCCATCTGGCGATGCCAAGCAGGGAGAAGAACAGAGTTGAAATAATCACTACCCCCACATGCCCCCAGCAGTAGAATGAATGAAGCAAACTCATTGCCTTTTCCTTGTTCTCACTTGGACAGCTTTCCATTATCGGACTTATCAGTACTTCGATCAAACCTCCGCCGATCGCATAGAGAATTACGGAAACCATCAGACCTGCATAGCTGTCGGAAAGAATGCCCGGCAGAAAGGCCATGGTTATTAAGCCGCCGGCTGAAAAGATGTGAGCCAGAATGCAGGAAACTCTGTAACCGATCTTATCCACATACAGGGCTGCCGTAGCGTCTACCAGCAGCTGTACCGCAAAGTTGACTGATACCAGCAATGTTATCCTGCTCAGTGAAATGCCGAATTCATTCTGAAAACACACGAATAAAAGAGGCGCAAAGTTGTTAACGATTGCCTGAACGATGTATCCGATGAAACATGCATATACGGTGAGTTTGTAATTGCGGTTCTTCATGTTTTGGATTATATCATGAGATGCCTTTTTTGTTTACATCGAAGAACAAAATAACTATACTTTAATAGTAGTTGTGTGTTTGGATAATTACCTGTACGAAAGATTGAATGCAGGTACATTAGGGATCTCAAAAGAGACGCTGAGCCATGATCGAAGTGGCTTTTGTTTTGAAGGGAAGGTGTCCTCATGAAAAACATGGATGTGCTCCAGGATGAGAATATTCAGGAGATAATAGAATTAGTCAAGACGGTAAAGGGTCCAAGAAAGCTGAAGACGGCTTTGGAAGACTACCATGATGCTGACATCTCATATGCCCTGGAAGGTCTTACCAAGGAAGAAAGACTGCATCTGTATCAGGTGCTTGGCGCTGAAAGAGTTGCCGATATCTTCTCATATCTGGAAGAACCTGATGAATATCTTTCTGAAATCAACATCCAGCAGGCTGCCAAGGTCATTTCCGAGATGGACGTTGACGATGCCGTTGACCTTCTGGAAGAGATCGATGATGAATATGAGGCCAAGCTGCTCGACATGCTTGGACGCAAGGAATCCCATGACATCCGACTCATTCAGTCATATGACGAGGATGAGATCGGTGCCAAGATGACGACCAACTTCATCGTTATCCACCGCGGCCTTACCGTAAAGCAGGCCATGAAGGAACTGATAAGACAGTCAGAGGACAATGATAACATTGATACCCTGTATGTAATAGATGATAAGGATCTGTTCTATGGTGAGATCGATCTGCGAGACCTGATCAGAGCCAGAGAGAACGATGATCTGGATAAGCTTATAATCACGGGCTATCCCGTACTGCATGACCATGAAAAGATTGAAAACGTACTGGAAGACATCAAGGCCTATGCCGAGCTGTCATTGCCTGTTATAAATGATCAGAATGAACTGCTTGGTGTTCTGACTGCTCAGGACATCATCGAAACCGTAGATGAAGAGTTAAGTGAAGACTACGCCAAGCTGGCCGGTTTGACCAACGAGGAAGACCTGAACGAATCTCTCATCGACAGCATGAAGAAGAGACTGCCGTGGTTATGTGCCTTGCTGGTACTGGGCATGGTAGTATCATCCGTAGTAGGCATCTTTGAGGAAGTAGTTGCTCAGATCGCCGTAATCGTCTGTTTCCAGTCACTTGTACTGGACATGGCCGGTAATGTCGGTACGCAGTCACTGGCCGTAACCATTCGTGTACTGATGGATGAAGACATCTCTTCAAAGCAGAAGTTCGGACTGATACTGAAGGAAGTAAGAGTAGGACTGGTAAACGGCCTGATACTGGGAAGCGCAAGCTTCATCTTCATCGGCCTGTACGTGCATCTGTTCAAGGGCTATGCCACGAACTTCTCATTTGCGGTAAGCGCCTGTGTCGGAATTGCCCTGCTTACGGCAATGGTCATTTCCAGCCTGGTAGGTACCACCGTGCCGATCTTCTTCAAGAGAGTCAACATTGACCCGGCCGTAGCTTCCGGTCCGTTCATTACCACGATCAATGACCTGGTAGCCGTTGTTTCCTATTATGGAATGGCCTGGCTGCTGCTGATCAACATATTAAAGCTTGTTTAAAGGGGAATGTGAATAATTCCTCTTTTTTTTCACATTGACACTCTTTCATTTCACATGACTGTCCTCTATACTGTAGTTACACACATGTGGCAGTTACAGCTAATAGAATCTGTTCTTATAAGCATTCAGGTTTATTAAGTCTGAATTATTGTAACTTAAGCTCGTTTTAGTTATGTTACTTTAATTGCCAGCATTTGCGACATGGTTCATTATATCCGGTCAATCTGTTATAATTATCCCAGTGATTATATTCAGAAATCAGATGATAATGCCTGCAGTGGAGTATCGTACCCCAATAACACTCAATTACAAACTTCTCCATTGATCTGCAGACATGTGAACCTGAAACAGGTGCTGGTTTTATTGTGGAGGGAACATGGAAATACTGAAGAAAGAAGAATATGAGAAGGCGCTGGCAGCCTCCAGAGACAGAAGGATGAAATGGTGGCGTGAAGCCCGTTTCGGAATGTTCGTACATTTCGGTCTGTATTCCGTCATCGGCCGTCATGAATGGGTAATGTCCATGGAAGGCATTGATAAGGAAGAATATGAGAAGTACGCTGACATGTTCATGCCTGAGGAAGGCTGCTGCGAAGAATGGGCAAGACTGGCCAAGGCAGCCGGCATGAAGTACATGGTACTGACTTCAAGACATCACGAGGGTTTCTCGCTGTGGGATTCAAAGGTCAATCCGTTCAATTCCGTTAACTACGGCTGTCACAGGGACATCGTCAGAGAATTCGTTGATGCCTGCCGCAAGTACGGCCTGGGCATCGGCTTCTACAGCTCCCTGATGGACTGGAGACATCCGGACGGTGCAAGATGTGCGTATGACGATGAAGCCAGACGCAGATTCCTGGATTACCTGGAAGCTCTTAATACCGAGTTACTGACAAACTACGGCAAGATCGACATTCTGTGGTATGATGTACCGCAGCCGATGGAATCCTGGGAAGGCTGGGATTCCCTGGCCAGAAACCAGAGACTCAGAGCCCTGCAGCCGGACATCATCATCAATGACCGTTCCAGGCTGGCTGAGGACTTCGGTACGCCGGAAGGCAAGATCAGAGTTCTGGACAGAGACTGGGAGGCCTGCATGACCTTCAACGACATTGCCTGGGGCTATCTTGATGAGAAACAGGCTCTGCCTTATGCCTACAGCGCTCAGAGAATATTGAGAATGCTGAATATCTGTGCCTGCAATGGCGGAAACCTCTTATTAAACGTAGGACCTAAGCCGGACGGTTCAATTCCTGCTGATGCCATCAAGCCGCTTACGGAAGTAGGCAGATGGCTGGAAAAGAACGGGGAAGCCGTATACGGCCAGCTGCATCCGAACATTCTTTCCGGATCCTGGTTCAGAGGAGGAAACGGCATTTCAGGCATAACATACGGCAAGGATCTTAAGTGCGTCTATCTGTGGAACTGGATCTCTCCTGAGGGAGGACTGATGTATTACTCAGGTGTCTATACCAGACCGGTAAGAGTTACCAAACTTTCAACGGGCGAGGATGTAGAATTCAGGTATACTGATGATCATAGAATCGAATTGAGAAATCTGAAGGTTGAGAATGATGAATTCGTGCCTGTATACAAGATCGAATTTGATGAACCGATGGTATACAAGCCATTCCATAAGTATCCTCAGATCTGGCTGTAAGATGCTGAAAAGTTTTCAGAAATAACATATTGATATTTACAATTTGCGGGAATATACTTATAGCATGAAAACAGTCGTATCTTACGTATATTATTATTGTGGATAGTCGGGCAGTATTGGATGATTGCCCGCTTTGAGATGCCCGGCGTTATCCATAGGTAAGCTAGTTAAGCCATGTGGATAGCCGCATGGCTTTTTTCAGGAAAGGAACGGTAACATGGAAATAAAGGTAACTACCAGACAGCGTGATTACTCGATATTCATCGAACATGGGCTGCTTAAAAGAGCCAGAAGCCTGATCGGTGAAGGCTTTAACGTGTTCATCATTTCCGATGACGGGGTTGATGACACCTGGATCAGCATGTTGCTGGACCAGTATCCCGACAGCCCGTTATTCCGTTTCAATCATGGCGAGGCCAGCAAGAATCTGGATACCTACCGTGACATTCTTTCCTGGCTTGCCGGCAACAGAGCCAACCGTCATGACGTGATAATCGGAATCGGCGGTGGCGTGGTAGGCGATGTGGCCGGATTTGTCGCAGCGACCTACATGAGAGGGGTAAGATACGTTAACATTCCAACCACTACTCTGGCTCAGATCGATTCCTCGATCGGCGGCAAGACAGCCGTTGACCTTGGAGGCATCAAGAACATCGTCGGCGCCTTCTGGCAGCCATCACTGGTGCTCATTGATCCCGAAACACTGAGCACTCTGCCGTTAAGACATGTAAACAACGGTCTGGCAGAGGCAGTCAAGATGGGACTGATACTTGATGAAAAACTGTTCGAACTGTTTGAGGAAGACTATGAGAGTCATCTTGATGAGATCATTGAGAGATCTCTGATCCTGAAGAAGGAGATAGTTGAACAGGATGAGAATGAGACCGGAATCAGAAAGCTGCTTAATTTCGGACATACATTCGGACATGGATATGAGACAATAAGCGAGGGCAGATATCTGCATGGTGAATGCGTTGCCATGGGCATGATGACTGTTCTGGAAAACGAAGAAATAAGAGAAAGACTCCACAAGGTACTGCAGAAGCTGGATCTGCCGGAAAGCTGTGAATGTGACAGTGAAAAGGTGTTCAGCATCATCTGCAACGACAAGAAATCTGCCGCAGACGGCATCGATGTCGTTCAGGTCGATGAGATCGGCAAGGGCCGCATTGAAAGATGGAGTTTTGACAGGATCAGGAGGAAACTGGGATGAGAAATACACTGGGAAATCTGATAACGGTAACGCTGTTTGGCGAATCACACGGTGAGTGTGTCGGTGCCGTAATAGACGGCTTACCGGCCGGCATCAGGATCGACATGGATTACATAAACAGGGAAATGAACAAGCGCAGATCGGTTTCTGCCATTTCCACGGCCAGAAGCGAGGAAGACATCCCGCATTTCGTCTCAGGCGTAAAGGATGGCTTTACGGAAGGAACACCGGTAACGATCCTGATTGAAAACACGGACGCAAAACCGGGTGACTATGAAAAGATGAAGAACATTGCCAGACCCGGACACGCTGACTATACGGCCCAGGTAAAGTACCGGGGATACCAGGATGCCAGCGGCGGCGGCCACTTCTCAGGAAGACTGACGGCACCATTGGTAGCTGCAGGTTCGATCGTCAGAAAGGCTCTGGAAGACAAGGGCATTCTGATTGGAACGCATATTGATTCCCTTAACGGCATTGAGGACTATGATTTCAACTGGGATGATCTGGAGAATGATCTCAGAACTCTTAATGACAGGCAGTTTGCCGTTCTGAATGATGAGATGGCTGAAAGAATGATGGAACGCATCAAGTCAGCCAGGGAAGACAGGGATTCGGTAGGCGGTGTACTGGAAACGGTCATCAGCGGCTTACCGGCAGGAATAGGTGAACCTTCCTTCAGTTCCGTTGAATCAGAACTGGCCAGGGCCATGTTCTCAATTGGGGCTGTGAAGGGCATACAGTTTGGCGCCGGGTTCAGGTTTGCGAACATGACCGGTTCTGAAGCCAACGATCCATTCAGAGTCGTTGACGGTAAGATCGTCACCCTGACCAATAACAACGGAGGCGTAAACGGCGGGATCACCAATGGCATGCCGGTAGTATTCTCAACCGTCATCAAGCCGACTCCTTCCATCGGACAGTTGCAGGAAACCGTAAACTTTGAAACGATGGAAAACGTTGAACTGGAAATAAAGGGCCGTCATGATCCGGCAATCATACACAGAGCCAGAGCGGTAGTAGATGCCTTAACGGCATTGGTAATTGCGGATCTCATCTGCATTGAAAAGGGAACAGGGTGGCTGGCATGAAACTGGGACTCATAGGAAATCCTTTGGGTCACAGCTGGTCGCCGGAAATACATGGATTCCTCATCGGGGCTGACTATCAGTTATGGCCGATGGAAGAGAATCAGCTCGACGAATTCTTTATGATAAGAGAATTTGACGGCATAAACGTCACGATACCTTATAAGAAGACGGTAATTGATTACCTTGATGAGATCGATGAAACAGCTGCACGGATGCAGGCTGTAAATACCATCGTCAATCACCAGGGAAAGCTGAAGGGATATAATACCGATTACATCGGCTTTAAAAGAATGATGGAAAAGCATGAGGTATCACCGGATGGCGGCAAGGCTGCCATACTGGGTACAGGCGGGGCTTCCAAGGCCGCTGTTGAAGCACTGAATCAGCTAGGCTGGCCATATGTCAGAGTAAGCAGACAGAAAAGGGAAGACATCATCAGTTACGATGAACTGTACGAAAGAGAAAGCGAGATTACCCTGCTCATCAATGCCACTCCCGTAGGCATGCATCCCAACATCGATGAAACCGTAGTTGACGTTGGAAGGTTCAGCAGACTTGAATGGGTAATTGACATCGTTGCCAATCCGATCAGAACCAGACTGATGTTTGATGCTCACATAAGAGGAATCAGGACACTGGGCGGTCTGGAAATGCTGGTGAGTCAGGCATTATCTGCTGATGAGCTGTTTACAGGCAGCAGGATGGATGACAGACGCGTTGACGAGTGCGTCAGTTACCTTCTGAAGAAGAGAAGGAACATCGTGCTGATTGGCATGCCGACGTCAGGCAAGACGACCGTTGGTCGAAAGCTGGCGAGAGATCTTGGCATGGAACAGATCGACATGGACAGGGAACTGGTAAAGAGGATCGGAATGCCGATTGCCAATTACTTCAAAAAGAACGGTGAAGGAGCATTCCGAAAACTGGAATCCCAGCTGTGCAGGGAATTACGCAGTACGTCAGGTGTCATCATCTCCACCGGCGGCGGGGTAGTGAAGAATGAACAGAACATGTTTGACCTTACAAGTAACGGACTGGTGTTCTGGTTGGACAGAAGCGTTGAAAAGCTGAACGCTACCAAGAGCCGTCCGATTGCCAGTGACCGTGAGGCACTTGAAAGACTTTACGTAGAAAGAAGAGAACTGTATGAAAAGTACAGTGATATCAGAATAGACAATAACGAAGCCCTCAGCAAGGCAGCTGAGGCCATAGAGAAGATCATGGAGGAAAGCTTATGATCATTACATTGAAGAAGAACATACCGCAGGCTGAAATGGACCGTCTGATCAGTTCATTTGAGGAAAAGGGTCTGAGGATCAACCTGAGCCATGGTGACATGTACACCGTACTTGGTCTGGTTGGCGATACGACAGGACTTTATGAACGTGACATCCAGGCAAATGAATGGGTCGAAAACGTTCAGAGAGTACAGGCTCCCTACAAGCTGGCCAACAGGCTGTTCCATCCGGAGGATACCATCGTTGACGTTGGCGGCATAAAGATCGGTAACGGTCAGAAGCTGGCCATAATGGCCGGACCGTGTTCCGTTGAATCTGAGGAGAGCATCAACGAGATAGCTGCCGAAGTCAGAAAGGCCGGGGCAGACATCTTGAGAGGCGGAGCCTACAAGCCGCGTACTTCACCGTATTCCTTCCAGGGCATGGGCTATGAGGGCATCAGGGTCATGAAGGAAGCCGGCAGCAGAAACGGCATGCCGATCGTTACCGAGATCATGGCTGCCAATCGCATGGACGAGTTCATTGAAAATGTCGACCTGGTTCAGATCGGAGCCAGAAACATGCAGAACTTTGACCTGCTCAAGGCAGTCGGACACATAAACAAGCCTGTTCTGTTAAAGAGAGGCATGAGCGCCACCATTGAGGAATGGATCATGGCAGCTGAATACATCATGGCCAACGGCAATCCAAATGTCATTCTCTGTGAAAGAGGCATAAGGACCTTTGAAAAGGCCACCAGATTTACCATGGACCTGGCTGTCATTCCGATCATCAGGGAAAAGACTCACCTGCCGATCATCATTGACCCGTCACACGCAACCGGTGACTGGAAACTCATTGAGCCGGTAGCCATGGCTGCCGTAGCGGCCGGGGCAGACGGACTGATCGTTGAAGTTCACAATCATCCGGAAGAGGCTCTCAGCGATGGAGCTCAGTCATTGAAACCGGAAAGATTTGCGGCCATGATGGAGAAGATCCGCAAGGTCGCCGAGGCAACAGGCAGGGAATTCTGATGAAGGCCATCATTGGCAGGGCTGACAAAAGCCCTGCAGAGATAAGGATACCTTCCAGCAAGTCTCTTTCACACCGATACCTGATCGCCGCAGCTTTGGCTGATGGTAGGTCAGTTCTGAA
>ONPK01000090.1 GCA_900319675.1 uncultured Bacillota bacterium | reverse complement strand
TTTTCTTCTGCCGTTTTATAGATTACAGGTGTATTTTTAATGTGATTTTCCTGAAGATACTTGTATACATCAAATGAATATATATCAAGTTTCTTCTCTATATAGAGATTATTATTGTACATATTGCGTACCAGAAAAACACCCTGGTTGTCACCAAGCTGCTCTATTTCTTTATAATCTGACAATTGATACTGATACCTTCCACTCATTTACAAACTTATCCTTGATCTCCTGTGTTAACCACACAACACCCCTATTATATTATACTAATCAGGCGTGATATCTTTTCACCCCTATTAGGGTCTATGCTCTTACCATTTCCTCATTAGTCTTTCGTTTATTATGCTCTTTTTCTAAACAGTATCCATGCGCCTAATAATCCATAAGTATTCAACACACTATTAATATAAATACATATCCCTATCAGCAATAACACATTAGGCAGCGTTGCTCCGTCTTTGATAACGCAAACTGTTAACCATGTTTCAAAGACCAATACAGGTCCAAATACAAGGCAGGCTATCGTTACCAGCAGAGCTATTCCCTGTGTTTTAAGCGCTTCAGGATCTATTTCGGCATATATATAAATATAAAAACTCAATAGCAGAACTAATATAACCTGCAGAATCCTGCATACTATTTTCTCTGCCTTTGAATGATAATGAAATATCTCAAACTTCTTCTTTTCTTCCATGCTCAACTACTCCCCTGTGAATAATTCCTTGATCCAACTTATCTGCAATCCTATCATCCCATGCCTTCAGTACAAAAAAACTGCCATAAGCAGATCCAGTGTCATTTGAGTTTCAATTCTGTTTCAGTTTAGTCTCAGTTCAGTTTCAGAATCGTTTCATTTTAGTTTCATTCTCCACCAGGCCATGTGGATAAGTACTTCATATAATATACATTATATAATATGCCTCAACATACCCCTGCTGTTTTATGATACAATTATCAAGTGATGCGTCTGTTATGACAGAAAAAGTAGGGGGACTTGAATTAAGCGGTTTTAAAGATTATTATTAATAATTGCTGTGATAATTCAATTATTCACAGACGACGCAATCTGAAGGAGGAGTTAAAATGGCTGCTAAAAAAGCAACTGAAGAAACTGCGGAAAAGAAAACAGCGGAAAAGACAACCGCGGAAAAGAAAACTGCAGTGAAGAAAACTGCGGAAAAGAAGACAGCAGAAAAGAAAACGGCCGAAAAGAAGACTGCCGTGAAAAAAACGACTAAAACAACAAAAACTGTTACGGATAAAAAGACTGTTAAGAAGGAAGCTGTGGAAGCTGCGGCTGATAAGATCATCGCTGCTGCCAATCAGCAGGTGATGACCCAGGAACCTGAATCACCGCGGCGAAGCATTGCCTTTATCGGATCGGAATGTTATCCGTTTGTAAAGACCGGCGGACTTGGAGACGTCATGTACGCTCTTCCCAAGGCGCTTACCAGAAGAAACTGTGATGTAAAGGTCATCCTTCCAAGATACAAATGCATCCCGCAGCAGTATCAGGATAAAATGGTTTACCGGGGAAGCTTCTATATGGATCTGACAAGTGACGGCAAACAGTACTATGTCGGCATCATGGAATATGTCTGGGATGGAGTTGTCTATGACTTCATCGATAACGAAGAATTCTTTGGCGGAGATAAGCCATATACCAATCTGATCGATGATATCCCGAAGTACTGCTATTTCAGCAAGGCAGCTCTGGCTGCGCTCAACTACATGAACTGGCAACCGAATATCATCCACTGCCATGACTGGCAGGCGGCTCTGGTACCGGTATATCTGCGGACGTTCTTCCAGAATACTTCCATCGGTAACGCAAAAACCATGATCACCATCCATAACCTGCGCTTCCAGGGTATTTACAATATCAAGACCATCAAGTATTGGACGAATCTGCCGGATTATGTTTTCAACAAGGATGCCTTGACTCAGAACTGGCTTGATGCCAATATGCTCAAGGGTGGATTAACCTATTCCAACATGATCACAACAGTCTCCAATACCTATGCCGGAGAGATCCAGACCTCCGAGTATGGTGAAGGACTGGAAGCTCATCTGCGCTATCACTCAGGAAAACTGCGCGGCATCGTCAACGGTATCGACTATGATATCTGGGATCCGTCAAAAGACAGCGACATCGTTGCGAACTACAGCATCGAGGATGCAATCGCCAAAAAGAGAGAAAATAAGATTGCCCTGCAGAAGGAACTCGGCCTGGAAGAAAACGGAGATAAGTTTGTCATCGGATTGATTTCCCGACTGACAAACCAGAAAGGTCTGGATCTGGTGAATACCTGTATTCCGCAGATCATGGATCCACATACACAGGTCGTCGTTCTGGGCACAGGGGATGCCGAATATGAAAATTCCTTCCGCTACTATGAGAATCATTACAAGGGACAGTTTGCGGGCTGTATCCAGTATGATGAAGCGAGAAGCCACCGCATCTATGCCGGATGTGATGTGCTGTTAGTACCTTCACGGTTTGAACCGTGCGGCCTGACCCAGCTGATCGCCATGCATTACGGAACGGTTCCGATCGTCAGAGAGACCGGCGGTCTTAAGGACACCGTGGAACCTTACAACATGTATGCTGACTGGGGCAATGGATTCACGTTTGACAGATATGAGTCAGGACTGTTATACGATGCAATCAACCGCGCCAAGACACTGTACTTTGAAAACCGCTATTACTGGGATGAAATGGTTCAGCGCGATATGGCCAAGAATGTTTCCTGGGATAACTCAGCGAAGCAGTACAAGGATCTGTATCTGGAACTGACAGCCTGGTAAGATTCAAAAAAGAATAATTTAATCACTAATAAAAGAAAGCCCGTTCGGAAATCAGATTTCGGACGGGCTTATTGATTAATTTGCTGGTATCAGAAAAGCTCCCTGGCCTGGAAGACATGACATAGTACGTTATAATCACCCAATACGGCAATGCGGTCATTCTGCTTAAGTACCGTACTGGCATGAACGTCATTCGGCGATCCGTCATCCGACTCAACCAGTAATACGCTTATGTTATAGACGTTCTTCAGTCCGCTTTCCGACATCTTCTTGTCCTTGAGAGATTCGGGAAGCTTATTAAGCTTTATATTGGCAAGTGTCTTGCCGCCAAGATAGTCAATGACGACCAGGGGATTGTATGTCTTATCATCAACGAAGCGGCTTATGATCTTTTCCAGTAAACTGTCCGTAAAAGCCATTACCTTTGGAATGCGGAACAGTAAGATCACTAATACGAATATGCCGGCAGGCATGGCAACCTCATAGAAAAAGTTGGATATCTCCCGCTGCTTGAAGGAAAGAAATACGTTAACGAAAGCCGATACGAAAGTGATGTTGAAGACATAGCCAAACAGCATCGTGATCTTTGCCAGCCTTCTTCTCTGTCTTGAGGAAGTAACCAGTTCACTTTCTGCTGTGGTAAACCCACTTCCAGTCAGTAATGATACTACCTGAAAGCTGGATTTCTCCCTGTCCAGTCCCGTAAAGCGGAACAGGATCGTAAATATCTCTGCTATGACTATGTAAACGACTATTATCAGCGCAAAAAGCATGAATGAACTGTATATCGGCATCTGATACTCCCCCTTGGTTACTACCCATGTTTATTATAAAGAGTATCGCTGATTAATGCTCCGCATTATTCGCTTTTAATGATAATTATTCGTCATGTTTGACTGATGATAGTAAAGAAACTGTTTACGAAACAGCTTATCTGGCTTATCATACAATGGTATTTACAGCTGATAAGGAATAGAACGTTTCATGAAATACGACCTGCATACCCATACGACATTCAGTGACGGGGAAAACACACCTGAGGAAATGATTGAGGCTGCCATCAAGGCCGGTCTTGACCGTTACGGCATCTCTGATCATTCCTATACCTTCTTTGATGAAAGCTACTGCATGGCCAGGGGCCGCTACGACGAGTACATGGCACACATCGGCGAACTGAAGAAGAAGTATTCAGAGAAGATAAATGTTCTGTGCGGCATTGAACTGGATTACCATTCCGCTTCCTTGCCTGAAGGCTTTGACTACGTCATCGGCTCAATGCATTACCTCAAGTGCGGCGATGAATATCCGCCTATCGACTTCGATAAGGAAATGTTCTGCAGGATCGCCAGAGACTACTTCAACAATGACTTCTACGCCATGTGCGAAAACTACTTTGAGACCCTGGCTGACTATCCCAACAGATACCGAATCGACATCGTCGGACACCTGGATCTCATAACCAAGTACAACGAGGGCAACTGTCTCTTTGATGAGAATCATCCCCGTTTCGTAAACGCCTGGCAGAACACGGTTCTGAAACTCTTACCGCATGTTAAGACCTTTGAGGTCAACTATGGGGACTATAACAGAGGACGCAGAAGCCAGCCCTATCTCACTGAGCCAATGCAGAAGTTCGTGCTTGAGCATGGCGGAATCATCATCAAATCATCCGACAGCCACACTTATAAGACGATTGGAAAATTCGAATAGAAGCCTGCAGTCTACAGGCTTTTCAAATACACCAGACAGAAAAGGCAATTGATACTTGCTTGTCAGTGAACCGGTTCAAACAGATAATGTAATCAGCTGAACAGAAGGAGGAACGATTCATGAACGATAAAGCCAGTGTAAGAAATGTATTTTCCGTCAGAAACTTCCGTCTTGTCTTCTTCGGAGCTCTGGTCTCCGAAATCGGATCGGTATTGTACAGTTTTGCGGTAAGCTTTCTGATCCTTGATCTCACCGGCAACAACGCCTTTCTGCAGGGTCTTTACCTGGCACTTGGCAGCGTTGTTCTCTTACTGGTGACCCCCATCGGCGGCATTCTGTCTGACCGTTACAATAAGTCCCGCATCATGGCAGTCTGCGACGGACTGTCCGGCATCGTGATCATCCTGGCCACTCTGGGCATGTATCTTTTTACCAGCCCCAGGGTCCAGCTGATATTCCTGTTTGCGGTAGGCATTCTTGGCAATCTATTGGCCGGGCTTTTCACACCGGCCTCCGGTTCCCTGCTTCCCCTCATCGTGGAAGAAGAACAGTTCCAGCAGGCCAATGCCTACAATTCCGCCCGCAGTTCCCTGCAGAGCATCCTAGGCGTGGTCCTGGCAGGAATTCTCTATGCGGCCATTCCCGTCAAACCGCTGTTTCTGATCGTTGGCAGCTGTTACCTGATCTCCGGCATCTCGGAAACCTTCATTCACTATGATCATCATTCCAGCGGCGGCAAGCTTACCCTGAAACTGGCTCTAGGTGACATGAAGGACGGTTTTCACTACGTCACCTCTCAGAAATCGCTGTTGGTATTGATGGCAGCGATCATGTTCTTAAATTTCTTCATAAATCCAATCAACGGCAACTTCCTGCCGGTATTCATCCGCCTGGATCTGGCTAAGGCACCTGCATATCTGCTCGAGAGCATCCTGACCCCGGAACTGTGGTCATCCATCATCTCGATGCTGATGGCCGTAAGCATGTTACTGGCTTCCCTGATCCTGTCATCAAAGACCCCACCGGAAAAGTGCGGCCGCTATGTTGCCCGCTGTCTGGCTGTCATTGCCGCAACCATGATCATCTTTACGTTCAGTTACTGGCTGTTTGCCTCAGGGAACATTTCCATCAATGCCATTCTGATAATACTGTGTCTGTTTGCCCTGATCCTGGGCTATGCCATATCAAACATCAACATTCCGCTGAATACCACGCTGATGAAGATCGTTGACCGTGACATGCTGGGCAAGGTCGTCAGCATCACCCGTGTCATCTCCATGGGACTGATTCCGATCGCTTCCCTGATGGCCGGGGCCATCCTGCAGTATTTCAGCCCGACGGCCCTACTGATCGTCTGTTCACTGGGCTTTACGGCTACGGCACTGTTCGTACTGCTGAATCCGGAAACGAAGAACATATGAGAGATAGAATAATCCCGTCTGACAGCTCAGGCTGCCAAACGGGATTTTGTTATTTTATCTCTTG
>ONPK01000063.1 GCA_900319675.1 uncultured Bacillota bacterium | reverse complement strand
GCAGCGCTGCGGGAATGGATCAGAACCGGCTTACTGACTTCATTTGCCAGTTCCAGCTGTCTGATGAACAGTTTCTTCTGTTCTTCCTTATACGTCTTATCCCAATAGTAATCCAGACCTATTTCACCAATGGCAATTATCCTTTCATCGCGAATGATCTTTTCCATGTAAGCCATGTCCTCATCCGTGATCTTATCAGCATCCTCCGGATGATAACCGAAGGCAATGTCAATGTAGGGATACTTCTCCTTAAGTCTGAATGTCTCTTCCAGATCGGCTCTGTTCATGCAGATGAACATGTTTCTGTGAACATTAAAATCCCATGCTCTCTGCATGTATTCATCCAGGTTATCCCTGTATGTTTCATCATTCATGTGACAGTGCGTGTCGATCCAGTAGGTTTTCATACCTAGATTTTCCCTTTTTTTGATATCCATGTCAAACAAATAAGTCATAGTAAAACCTCCCGTCCGGGAGGTTACCGTTATTTATCAGTCAATGTAAAGAACTTACTTTCCCACACAGAACCGTGAGAAGATTCCATCCAGAAGATCCTCTCTGTGATACTCGCCAAGTATCTCCTTAAGACATCTGTAGGCATTCTGCAGGTCTTCATTCACCAGATCCAGAGGTATTCCCTGTTCAAGGGATACTCTGACCGCGTCCATTGACTTTCTGGCTTCCTTCATTAACGAGATCTGTCTCTCATTGGTCAATGCCGGCTGCCTCAGGGCAATCTGGTCCTTTTCAAACATCTCGTTGATCTTATTGATCAGATTGTCAATGTTACCCTCTGAAGCGCTTATTCCTAACGGCAGATCCTCATCCACCAGGTCCTGCTTGTTGTAGACAACGATCCTGTTGGTACCCTCAGTATCCTTCAGTAACTGTCTGTCCTCATCATCAATTTCCCTGGAAGCGTCTATGACGACGATTACCAGCTGAGCCTCATTAAGAGCCTGACGGCTCTTTTCAATGCCGATCTGCTCAATGCGGTTATCCGTTTCATGGATGCCGGCCGTGTCGATCAGATGCAGCGTAACGTTCTTAAGATGTACATCGCCTTCAACCAGATCTCTGGTCGTTCCGGCGATCTCCGTTACGATGGCCTTATTCTCTGATAACAATGTATTTAACAGGCTGCTTTTGCCGACATTCGGCTTGCCGACTATTACGGTCTTTATGCCTTCCTTGATGATCATGCTGCTTTCGGCAACGCTTAATATGTCACTGCACTTGTCCAGCCAGTCGTGTACCATCGGCTTTATCTCTTCAGTTGTAATGATTCCTACATCATCGTACTCAGGATAGTCGATGTTTACCTCAATGTTGGCAATGATCTGCATGACTTCATCCATTAACGGATCAAGCATTTTCTTTACGTTACCTGAAAGACTGTTTACGGCCAGTCTGGCATTATCCTTATTGTCAGCCTGAATGATGTCGTTGACTGCCTCAGCCTGCGTGAGATCCATCTTGCCGTTGAGGAATGCTCTCTTGGTAAACTCGCCGTTGATGGCCTGACGGGCTCCTTCCGCCAGACATAATGCAAGTATTCTTCTGGTAATGAACAGACCGCCGTGGCAGTTTATCTCCACCATGTCTTCACCTGTATAGGAATGAGGTGTCCTGAAGACATTTACCAGAACCTCATCAACTCTTGATCCGTCCTCGGGATCAATGATGAAGCCATAGTAAATGTGATACCCCTCATACTCTTTTGCTGAACAGCTGAAAAGTCTGTCCAGGATCCTGAAGGTATCGCTGCCGCTCATCCGGATAATTGATATTGCTCCACTGGCAATCATTGATGTGGAGACAGCCACTATGGTATCGTTCAACATACTATTATATTAGCACAAACATCTGTTCAAATGAAAACCTCTCATCCAGTGATGAGAGGTCATCTTTTTACTTAACCAGATGGAACTTTGTCTGCCTGCCGGCCAGGTAATATACCTTTCCGCCGGTATACAGAACGTCTGTTTCCATCGACATTGCCAGTTCGGCTTCAAAGCTATCTACATATACTCTGGCATTCAGTTCCAGAGAATATGCAGTATCATCATGCATCGGATAGTCTCCGCTGCCTTCAACACCGCCCTGCTTGTCCCACAGACCAATGGTTGGTCCGGCTGCGTGGCCATGGAAACCGATCGGATGAGTATAGATGCATGGCTTGATGCCTTCTTCCTTAGCCTTCTTCAGTGAAGCTGCCAGGATCTCATTACCGGTACGTCCGGTAGCGAATTCCCCGGCCGTAATGTCCTGAAGTCTGTTGGTAACGGCCATGGCCTTCTTCAGATCTTCCGGGGCATCCTCTTCATCAGCCTTCAGAATGTAGCACAGTTCCTGAGTATCAGTACACAGATTGAGATATCTGAATCCCACGTCACAGTGCAGCATGTCTCCAGGCAGGATAACGATGTCACCTTCCATGCGGTTACCGCCCTTTCTGGTGACGGATACTTCATAGTCAAACCATGGTTCCAGTCCCAGATCGATGGTCTTCTGCAGCATCCAGTACTTGACGTCATCAGCCGTCGTTACACCGGGATGAATGACCTTGTTGGAATAGGCTTCCGCAATCATCGTATGAGCTATCTGAATGATGTCGTTATAGGCGGCCATTTCGCTCTGACTTCTGGTCTCCAGCCAGCCTACGGCGATGTTTTCGGCTGAAATGACCCTTGCCTTCTGCTCTTCATCAAAGGCTTCCATCATGTCGCAGTACAGAGTCTTTGACAGTCCGTCTGCGTAGGCAAAGTCTTCGGACATGTTAAGTCCGATCTTTTCCGGATTCAGTTCCTTAAGGAATGAAGCCAGTGCCTGCATCTGAGGAATGGAAGTATCTGTCCACTTCTGAGTGTAGTTTGCCATCGGATAGCGGGTGATGCTGTATCTTTCAACCTTTCCCTCACCATTCAGGAAGTAAACAAGAATGGTCAGTCTTCTGGCTGTGATCCAGGAATAAGGTGTGAGTGTCCAGTAGACCGGATCCTCATTGTATTCATTGTTGGCGATTACCCAGCAGTCGATCTTCGCATTTTTCATGACCTTCGGAAGAATGGTTTCCACTCTCTCTTCCAGCCATTTGTCCAGGATCTTTTCCTGCTCACGGTAGCCCTTGATCTTTGACTTCAGGGAATCTACGCTTGGTATCTGGCTTACCAGATGTTCCTGATTAGATGTTGCCATGATATCCTCCTAGATCACGAAGTCACCGTGTTCCATAATGGTAACTTCCTGACCGTCATGAGTCGTACCTACGATCTTAATGTCATCGGTACCGATCATGAAGTCATTGTGACTTACTGAGAAGTTTACGCCTCTGGCGATGAGATCTTCTCTGGTCATTTCCGTACCGTTCTTTACACAGTCCGGGAAGCTTGCACCGAATGCCAGGTGGCAGGCAGCGTTTTCGTCAATCAGCCCGTTATAGAAGATCCTGCCCATCTGTCTGATAGGAGACTTCTTGGAAACCAGAGCTACCTCACCAAGCTGTCTGGTGGTTTCATCTCTGAATAAGGCTTCTCTTAAGAATTCAACATTGCTGGAAGCGGCACAGTCAACTGCCTTGCCGTCCTTGAAGGTAATGCTGAAGTCAGTTACCAGCTTGCCGTTGATGAACAGCGGGAATGAAGCATAGGCAATGCCGTTTACTGAACGGAAGTCAGGGTCCGTGAATACTTCTTCCGTAGGCATGTTGGCTAAGTAAGGAGCATTGACGTTCTGAGCTCCCATTTCACCGGCTGAACACCAGATGTGATCTTCAACCAGATCCATGGTCAGATCAGTGCCAAGTTCACTGGTGATGTGCAGTGACTTGAAATTGAAGTCATTGAGCTTCCTGCTTCTGACGGAGAGTTCGGCACAGTGCTGTTTCCAGTTTTCAACCGGATCGCTGTCCTCATCAATTCTCATCATCTTGCAGATGGCTTCCTCAAGCTTTGCATAGGCTTCCTCATCTGAATATTCCGGGAATACTCTCTTGGCCCATTCCAGGCTTGGATATACCGTACCGGTCCATTTCTGACATCCCTGATGAATGTAATGACGGACTACATTGCGCAGTTCATTGCTGGCATAGGCCTGGGCCTTCAGCTTTTCATCAGGTACGTCAGCGTTGATGAAAGGTCTTGAAGCTCTGACACCCATCTGAACGCCCTTACCGGTTCTCAAGATGGAGTCGATGGCTTCCTTCTTCCATTCAGGAAGGTTTCTCAGGGTCTCTACCGAGCAGTTGAGAGCCTTGAGATGATCGATCTCGGCATCGCTGATGAATGCCTCTACGTCAGCTGCGCCGGCCGCAAAGGCTTCCTTTGTTATTTCTCTGGCCAGATCAATTGCCAGGGTATCCGTCTGTAATACCATTGTTTCACCGGGCTGAATGTTAACACCGGTTCTGACAAGAACTCTTGCCAGCTTTTCCAATTGCCACTTATTCATCCCTGCGTTTCTCCAGTTCTGCCATGACGACCTTCTTGATCTGCTCAAATGCCTTGTCAGTATCGTCGTTGTATACGATGTTTCTGAATAACGGAGCGATCTCCATGTCCATTCTGGCCTTGTTCAGACGTCTGGAAATGCTGGCTTCGTCATCCTTGTAGATCTCATTGATCTGCTTTTCCAGTTCTTCAAAGCTGGTTGGCATTACGAAGAATGCCAGTGCGTCAGGAATGTTCAGCTTGATGGGGCCGACGCCCTGCGCTTCAACTTCGATCAGAACGTTCTTGCCCTTGTTGGTCAGGAATTCTACCTGAGCCTTAGGCGTTCCATAGTAATAGCCATTGAACTCCGTATACTCCAGCAGTTCTCTGTTCTTTACGGAATCAGCGAAGGCCTTATGAGATACGAAATAATAGTCAACGCCGTCAACTTCCCCTTCCTTCATCGGACGGGTCGTCTCTGAAATTGAGAAGAACAGATTCATGTCCTTGTCTTCCAGAAGCTTATGTCTGATAGCTCCCTTTCCTACTGAGCTTGCGCCGCTCAGAATTACAACTAAACCTTTTGCCATATTGTTAATCCCCCGTTATTTACATTCACTAATCATTTTCTTAAGCATCTGGTAAGACTTTTCAAAGCTTTCCAGATTAAGCTTCTCTTCCGGTGTATGTACACCGGAACCGATCGGGCCGAACGTGATGATGTCAAGCTTTGGATTCAGAGCCTTGAATACACCGCATTCATTACCACCATGTCCGGCATGTTCCTTTAATTCACCGCCAAATTCACTGACGACCTTTCTCAACAGTTCTCTCATTGCTGATACAGGTTCATAGTTCCATCCGGAATATCTGCAGCCAAGCTCATAACGCAAGCCCAGATATCCTGCCAGAACTTCCATTCTGCTTCTGAGATCTTCGGCAGCGCTGTCCATCGCGCTTCTGATCAGCGTATCCAGCATTATTTCCTTTTCACTCGTGGTAGCGACACCGAGGTTCAGCGAAGTAACCGTCAGTCCCTCAATGACCATTGAACGGTGCTGGAAGCCGTTTGGCATCAGATAGGCATAATCAACGATGTTTCTGCCATCCTTAATATAACACTCTGCCTTGTCTACGCAACCCAGAACTACCTTTACGGCTCCGTCAGAGAACTCCAGTTCCTTCTTCAGATCAGTCTCCGTTGCTCTGAAGAATTCCTCTATCTTTTCAAATGGAGTATCACTGACGAAGGTAATATTTGCCAGTCTTGGTATCGCATTGTCCTTTTCACCGCCATTGAATCCAACCAGTTCAAAGTCCATACCGGCTGCGATGGCTTCCTCGATGACTCTGGCTGCGATCACGATCGCATTGCCCTTTTCCAGGTGGATCTGTCCGCCGGAATGTCCGCCAGTCAGACCTGTTATGTCCAGACGGTAGGTAGGCTTTTCATTTCTGATCCACTCAATGTCCTTGTGAATGTAGACGTTACATCCGCCAGCAGCGCTGATGCCCGTCGTAGTTTCGCCGCCTCCATCCAGATTTATCATTCTGTCAGCGTGAACGTCTTCAGGCTTGATCTCTACTGAACCAAGCAGTCCGATCTCCTCCATCGTAGTGAAGAAACACTGTAATGGCGGATGCGGCAGTTCATCATCGTCAAGTACTGCCAGCATGTAGGCTACACCATGACCGTCATCCCCGCCCAGGGTGGTTCCTTCGGCATGCAGCCAGCCTTCCTCATCGACGTACAGCTTCAGAGGATCGGTCTCAAAATTATGCGTTGAACCTTCAACCTTGGCAGGTACCATGTCGATATGGGCCTGTAAGATCAGCGGTGCTGCATTCTCATAACCGGCGGATGCCGGTTTTTCTACGATTACGTTCCATACTTCATCCTGTTTCCACTTCAGCCCTCTTTCCTTGGCGAAGTTTACGATGAAGTCACTTATCTGCTTTTCGTGTCTTGATGGATGCGGTATCTTGGCTATCTCATTGAACCAGTAGTTCTGAGGTCTGCTTAAGTCAAATCCTTCCATGTGGTGTCCTTTCTATTTCATCAGATGGTTATCCATCCACTGAGTTATTTCTGTCAGTCTCTTAATGCGGTGAGCCGGCTTGCCGCTTCTTGACAGTTCATGGTTCTCACCCTTGAACATGACAATTTTTGACTCAACGCCGCGGCACTTAAGTGCTGTGTACATCTGTAGTGCCTCAGGTACCGGACAGCGGTAGTCTTCGGTAGAATGTATGAACAGTGTCGGGGTTACCGCATTGTTGACATACTTGAGCGGTGACATGCTCCATAATTCCTCGTAGCAGTGATAGATGTCTCCGAACTGCTGTTCGATCGGGAAGTCAATGCCGTAGTCGCTTACCAATACCTCCGTGATCCAGTTGGATATTGACCTCTGGGCAGCGGCACACTTGAAACGGTTGGTCTGGCCGATGATCCAGTTGGTCATGTAGCCGCCATAACTTCCGCCGGTGACTCCCAGTCTCTCCTCATCAATTGCCGGATATGTCTTTAATACCAGGTCAACGAATTCCATGATGTCCTGATAGTCGATCCCGCCGAACTGATGTCTCAGATCTGCAAACATGTTGCCCTTGCCGTCTGAACCTCTCGGGTTGCAGTACATGACGAAGTAACCCTTGCCTGCCCAGTGCTGCATCTCATGGTAATACAGTTCGCCATAGGCAGCCTTAGG
>ONPK01000142.1 GCA_900319675.1 uncultured Bacillota bacterium | reverse complement strand
ACCAGTCCGAAAAGTCCGAGAACTGCCGAATTCCTGAAGGCATTCATGTAAGCAAACACGGTTTTTGCAGTGTTTTTTTTGCAAAAAGTTGACCTGCGAGCGCAAATCGTTTTAGTATTAAGACAGATGAGAGGGGTTGTAATTCTAGGTTCTTTTTGAGGCTTATCCATGAACAGAAGGATCTGTTGGGTGTTAAGTATGACGAAAAGAGCTTTTTTTGGAGCAGAACGCTGATGAAGGTAATCAAGAACATCAACAACAATGTAGCCCACTGCAGTGATTCCCGGGGAAGGGAAGTAATTGTCTTTGGAAAGGGAATCGGGTTCTACAAGACAGGAGAAGACATTCCGCTGAGTAAGATCAACAGAACTTTTTATAATGTCAAGGACACGAACTATGGAATCCTAAGCTCCATTCCAACCGTGCTTATTAATACCTCGATCTACATCATCGACTACGCTGCGGAAAAACTGTCCGTAGTCTTTCCATCTTCAGCAGCCCTTACTCTTGCGGACCATCTCCAGTTTGCCATCAGCCGGCAGAATCAGAACATTTACCTGGCTCAGCCGCTATTGCACGACATTGCCCTGCTTTATCCAAAGGAAATGGACATTGCTCTGTATGCCCTGAAGGTGATTGAAAAGATGACCGGGGAAAAACTGCCCAGACCTGAAGCCGGAACCATTGCTCTTCACCTGATCAATGACCGCATGCAGTATCAGAATTACGAAGAATATGATAATGCCAGGATCATAGAAAGATGCTCGGAAATAATAGAGAAGCGCTTTAGCCTGAAGATAGACAGGGATAGCTTTAACTATAGCCGTTTTGTTACTCATCTTGATTTCCTGTTACGAAGACTGTCCAAGAATGAACAGATCGAAAGCCGCAATGCCGAGATCTTTGATCAGCTTAAGAAAGACTTTCCGCAGTCCTATGAGTGTGCCATGCAGATATCTGAATACATCAATAAACTAACCGGAAACGAGCCTAACAATGAGGAGATCATGTATCTGATCGTTCACATTAACAGGCTGATAAGCCGTGTATAAAGCATAAGAAAAGCGTACATTCACATGTACGCCTTTTATTATCTCTTTTTTTTCATAGCATCAATGTCGCGGTCAAAGGCGGTCTTGCGGTTCTTCAGATTCTTCATCTGCTCATCAGCCCACTTGCGGTCAGATGCTCTCTGCTTCAGCCACTCATCCATGTGATCCATGTCAAGGTATGTCCCATGATCACTTTCCCAGATCTTTTCCTTCTGGTTCCACTTGAACAGGGTTTCAGCATTTGAACCGGGATCCTTTACGACGATGGAGTCATTACTGACGGCTCTGACGTTTCTGTATTTCCCGGCAAGGGTCTGAGCTATCTGCTTTTTGCCACTGAAGCCGGTAAGCACTGCGAGTATGATCATGGCTCCCGTACCGGCCATGATTGCCATTCTTTCCTCATAACCTGTCATGGGGTTGACGAACCTGCTGTAAAACTTGACGATAATCGTCGGAGTCAGAAATGTTACGGCAAATACGAGTATGGTAAGAAATCGGGTGATCACTTTTTTCATGGCATTATCCTTTCCTGAATGTCCTCTTCATCGTCATTTTCCGGCTGGAAAATGTCAACCTGCTTATGGTTTCTGAGCATCAGCTGGAAATTGTTCTTGCTTGACGGGTAGTCCTTGTAAAGACTGTTCAGCATGTCCTTCATTGCCTGTCTTTCCGTATGTCCGCTGTTTGGACAGGCATTCTTTGAAAGAGGCATCTCCAGTTTGTCAGCCATTCTTGATATGTCGTGTTCATAAGCATAAACCAGAGGGCGGATCATGGTTACTCCGGATCTTTCCAGTAACATCTTCGGCTTGAAGGTTGCCAGTCGGCCGCCGTTGATCATGTTCATGAACAGGGTCTCCACGGCATCGTCACTGTGGTGCCCCAGAGCAATCTTGTTACAGCCGTGAGCCTTGGCCGCATTGACCAGTGCACCTTTGCGCAGCTTGGCACAGAGGGAACACTCGATCCTGTCTTCCTTGTCGAGATGAAGCTTGAGAATGTCGTAGATCTGAGTTTCCACGACGTAGATGGGGATGTCATAAGGCCTGAAGTATTCGATTACTTCATCCATGTGCTGCTGGCCAAAGCCGAGATCGACATATATGCCTATGACATCAAAGTTCTTCTTGGAGAACTTCTTGTAGAGATGCAGGCAGTGAATGAGGCATGATGAATCCTTGCCGCCGGAAACCCCGACAGCAATTCTGTCACCGTCTTCTATCATGTGGTAGTCGTTATCGGCCTTTCTGAAACAGCCTAGTACCTTCTTGATTGGATTCATTTTGTTACCTCGTCAATATCATACCATACCTTTGTCAATTAACCATAAAAAATGTATAATGCAGAAAGGAGGTGTTAACATGGAAAACATTTACAACTGGAAGCCGGAAATACAGCAGTTGGTTGATGAGAAAGGCTTCAGGGAATACACTCCGATTCAGAAGAAGACCATCCCGCTGATCTTAAAGGGAAGGGATGTAATAGGCATTTCAGCGACGGGCACAGGCAAGTCGCACGCTTTCATACTGCCATTGCTGCAGAAGGTCGATACTTCACTCAACAGCATTCAGGTCATCATAACTGCTCCGACCAGGGAACTGGCCAGACAGCTTTACAATCAGGTAAGCGAGATAAATGATTTTGATCCGAGTTATAGGATCAAACTGATATCCTCAGGCCTGGACAAGCAGAGAATGATGGATTCTCTGAATACCCAGCCCCACATCGTCGTTGGTACCGTCGGCAGATTGAAGGATCTGTTTGTTGATGAGGCCGTATTAAGACTGGATAAGGCTAAGACGATAGTCATTGATGAAGCTGACATGACTCTGGAAATGGGCTTCATAGAGGAAGTTGACCAGTTATGTGGCAGACTTGCAGATGATCTGCAGATGCTGGTGTTCTCCGCAACGATCCCGGCTCAGCTGCAGCCGTTCTTGAGAAAGTACATGATGAATCCGATCATCGTTGAGGCTACGGAATCCCACAGCAATGAGCCTCACATCGAGCACGTTCTGATCAACTGCCGTCACTTGAGCTATGCTGAAAAACTGTTAAGGATATTGCCGGGAATTCAGCCCTACGTCTGCATGATATTTGCCAGAACAAAGCAGGAAGTCAAGGACGTAGCCGACATGCTGAAGGATAACGGCTATCCCGTTACCGAAATACACGGAGACCTGTCCTCAAGGGAAAGAAAACAGGCTCTCAAGACGATTTCAAATGACGATGCAACGTATATTGTATGCAGCGATATCATGGCCAGAGGACTCGATATTCCTTCCGTAAGCCATGTCATTTCACTGGGGTTGCCGTCATCTCTTGATTACTATACTCACCGTTCAGGCAGAACGGGCAGAGCAGGAAGGTCGGGAGTGTCATACATTCTCTATAACGAAAACGACATTCAGGGACTGAAGGTACTGAAGAATCAGGGATTTACATTTGTTTCAAAAGATTACAGAAGAACTGGCTGGATCAATACCAAGCCGTTTGACTTCAAGCCTGTCAGACAGTCTCAGGAGACAAGCGAAGCCATTCAGAAGGTTTTGCATAAGCCGGTAAAGAGAGTTAAGCCTGGTTACAAGAAGAAACGTCAGCAGGAAATCGATTCAATCAGAAGAAGAGAAAGAA
>ONPK01000028.1 GCA_900319675.1 uncultured Bacillota bacterium | reverse complement strand
CGGGCGGCAGATGTGAAGCCTGCCAGGGTGACGGCGTAAAGAGAATATCCATGAACTTCCTGCCTGACGTATACGTACCGTGTGAGGAATGTCACGGTACCAGATACAATGAAGAGACCCTGCAGGTCAGATTCAAGGGCAAGAACATATATGACGTGCTGGAGATGACGGGGGATGAAGCCCTGGAATTCTTCTCAGCCGTACCGAAGATCAGAAACAAGCTGCAGACACTGATAGATGTCGGTCTGGGTTACATGAAGCTGGGTCAGTCGGCAACGACCATTTCCGGCGGTGAGGCTCAGAGAGTCAAGCTGGCAAGTGAACTGCAGAGAAGGGCAACCGGCAAGACGATGTTCGTTCTTGACGAACCGACGACCGGTCTGCACAGCTATGACGTTGAAAAGCTTCTGGCTGTACTGCAGAGGATCGTCAACCATGGCGATACCGTACTGGTCATTGAGCATAACCTGGATGTGATCAAGAGCGCTGACTACATCATCGACCTTGGTCCGGAAGGCGGAGATGACGGTGGAACCGTGGTAGCACGCGGAACCGTTGAACAGGTAGCCAAGGTGGAAAACAGCTATACAGGACAGTATCTTAAGAAAATCTTGGAGGGTAGCAGATGAGAGAGATCACAGTAAGAGAAATACATGAATACTTCGGCTACCGCATGGTATACTTCGGCTACCGCATGGTTTGCGGCAATGACGAAGCTCTCAACAGGGTAGTAACTGAAGGAGACGTCAACAGACCGGGTCTGGAACTGTCAGGTTATCTTGAAATACCCTATAACCGTATCGTTATCATCGGTGAAAGAGAGATTCAGTACATCAATACGAGAATGAGTGAGGAAGCTCAGAGAAAGGCGTTTGACTATCTTACCAGAGATTCAATACCGTTTATTCTGATTTCCCGTGACCAGCCGTGTCCGAAGATACTTTACGACATTGCATATGCCAAGAATTTCCCGATATTCTTCCCGATATTCTCATCATATGCCCATACCAATTCGATCATCGTTGAATTACTGTCATTCCTGGAAGAAGCCCTGGCCCCGATCGAGACGCTGCATGGCGTATTAATGCAGGTTTACGGCCGTGGTGTATTAGTTACAGGCGACTCAGGAATAGGCAAGAGTGAAATCGCTCTTGAAATGATCAAGAAGGGCCACATTCTGGTAGCTGACGACAGAGTCGATGTCTACCGTGCCCATAACCAGATAATCGGCAAGCCGGCTGACGTCCTGAAGGACATGCTCGAACTAAGAGGAGTCGGACTGCTTAACATAGCTGACATGTTCGGCGGCATGTCCACTACCGAGAAGACGGACATTGACTGTATCGTCAACCTCTGCCTCTCTCAGAACAACAGGGAGGAATATGACCGTCTGGGCATGAACAATGAACACACTGTTTCGCTTTTCGGCATTGAAATTCCGAAGCTGGACATCCCTGTAGGTCAGGGCCGTTCCGTTGCCGCAATGATCGAAGCTGCTGTCAGCAACATCATCATGCGTCAGAAGGGCAGAGATTCAGCTGAGAACTTCCGCCAGAAGCTGACAAATTACATTGAGAGTAACAAGGAGGAGGAAAACTGATGGAGTTTTTTCCTACCAGAGAAATATTATTGAGGATCGGCAGTCTGGAGATCAGATGGTATGCCGTCCTGATCATGACGGGAGCCTTACTGACTTATTTCATAAGTTCCCGTGAAGTAAAGAAGGCAGGATATCACCCTGACATCATGGATGACCTGTTCGTGGGAGCCATGTTCTTCGGCATCCTGGGTGCCAGGATCTGGTATGTTCTGTTTTCTGATCTGAACTATTATCTGGCTGATCCGATCAGGATCATTCAGATCTGGAACGGGGGACTGGCAATACAGGGCGGCGTAATGGCCGGACTTCTGTTTGCCCTGTTCTACTGCAAGAAGCATAACTATCAGTTCATGCATCTGGTAGACATGATACTGCCTAACGTTTTGGTGGCACAGGCCATGGGACGCTGGGGTAACTTTGCCAATCAGGAATGTTACGGACCGGTAGTTGATGAAAGCTACTTTAACGGCATCCTGGGGTTCATCAAGGACGGCATGTTCATCGACGGTCATTACAGAATGCCGATGTTCTTCATTGAAAGCTGTCTGTGCATCTTAGGCTGGATACTGATCCAGCTGTACAGAAGACATGGCAGGAAGATGAGAGGCAACGGCTTCTTCGGCTATCTGGCCTGGTATGGTGTCATAAGGTTCTTCATTGAACACTACCGTACTGACAGTCTGGTAGTCGGCGGTTTCAAGACTGCTCAGCTGATCGGCATCGGCATGGCCGTGATCGGTCTGGCCGGACTGGCCGGGGCTTTCAAGAAACTGTATGCCAGTAAGAAACCGGTACTGATCTTCGATCTGGACGGAACATTGCTGGATACTGAAAAGGCCATCTTTGCCAGCTTTGATGAGGTACTGCACAAGCACATGCCTGATCTGGTACTGACAGAGAGGGACTATGTATCATTCTTAGGCCCGACATTACAGGAGAGTTTTAGGAAATATGCACCGGACTTCGATACGGAGACTCTGGTTGCTGAATACAGGGAAGCCAACCGCAAGCTGCATGACACCGGCATCGTTCAGCCGATAAGGCACGTTCCGGAATTACTGAAGTGGCTTAAGGAAAACGGATATCAGATGGCCATCGCTTCCAGCAAGAAGGCAGAGACCTGCAGGCTGGGTCTTAAGGTCACCGGTCTGGATGAATACTTTGACATAATCATCGGAGCCGATGACGTCGTAAAGCACAAGCCGGACAAGGAGACCATCGTCAAGGCATATGAGGCATTAGGTACAAGCATGTCCAATACGATCTATGTCGGAGACAGTCCGTCGGATGTCGTATGTGCCAGAAATGCCGGTGTATTCTCAATCGCGCTGGTATCAAATGAATTAAGAAGACAGGAACTGTCAGACATCAAGCCTAACAGGTTAATTGATGACATGGCAGAGATAGAATCCATACTACAGGAGGATCATCCATGGACTTACAATATGATGTAATCATCATCGGCAGCGGCCCGGCCGGCCTGACAGCTGCCATCTATGCCACCAGAGCAAACCTTACCACAGCCATCATTGAGGGCGATACCCCGGGCGGCAAGCTTACCAAGACTTACGAGATAGAGAACTATCCGGGATTTGAGAGAATTTCCGGCGTTGACCTGGCCATGCAGATGATGGAGCATGGACAGAAGTTCGGCGCCGTGATGGAATTCTCACCGGTAACGGAAATCGACGATGAGGGTGAGTTCAAGCTGGTTCACCTTGGTGACGGCAGAGTACTGACCACCAGGGCAGTAATCGTTGCCACGGGAACAAATGAAAGACAGCTGGATCTGCCAAGGGCAAAGGAATTCACGGGCAGGGGAATCTCCTACTGTGCCGTATGTGACGGTGCCTTCTACAGAAACAAGGAAGTAGCTGTCATCGGCGGCGGAAACAGTGCCCTGGAAGAATCACTGTATCTGACTCAGCTGGTTGAGAAGGTAAACATCATCATCAGAAGAGATGTATTCAGAGCTGACGCAACGGTCGTTGACAAGGTCAGAAACAATCCGAAGATCAACATCATCACCAAGAGCCTGCCGCAGGAACTGGTAATTGAAGACAACGCCATCAAGGGACTTGTCATCAAGAACGTTGAAACAGGAGAACTGTCCACAGTTGAGTGTGCCGGCATCTTCCCTTACATGGGTGCTGATCCGGCAACCGGATTCCTTAAGAATCTGAACATCCTTGATGAACGCGGATACATCGTCGTCAACAAGGACATGGAAACGGCAGTACCTGGCATCTACGGTGCCGGAGACGTTACGGTAAAGGATCTCAGACAGGTCGTCACCGCAACCAATGACGGTGCTATCGCAGCCAATGCCTGCGCAAGATATCTGAACAGATAAGCAGACCGGACGGTCTGCTTTTATCATGCATCCTTTTTAAGCAATGACTGTTTTGTGTTATAGTTAATGTAGGCAGGTATGGTATGAAAAAAGTAGTAGTAATAGGCGGAGGAACCGGTCAGTCAGCTCTTTTAAGAGGACTGAAACAGGTCGATAACATCGAATTATATGCAATAGTCACGGTAGCAGATGACGGTGGCAGCACCGGCCGCTTACGTGACGATTTACACATCCCGGCCATGGGAGATGTCAGAAGCGTCATGCTCGCACTGGCTGAAAGTGAAAGTCTGATGGGAGACATCATGAACTACCGCTTTGACAATTTCTCCGGTGCCCTTGCCGGCCATAACCTGGGAAACATCATCCTGTCAGCCCTGACCAAGAAGTCAGGAAGCTTTGTCCAGGCAATCGCCGATGTCAGCAAGGTACTTCGCGTAAAGGGAACGGTAATTCCAAGCACCCTTAACGACGTTACCCTGTATGCCAGAACGGTTGACGGCAGGGTCATTCAGGGTGAACATAACATCACCGATTCACATACCGTGATTGACAGGGTATTCTATGATCAGTACGTTGCCGTCTATCCCGATGCCTTAGTAGCCATCAGGGAAGCTGATTACATTATCATCGGACTGGGCTCAGTCTATACCAGCATACTGCCCAACATCATTGTTGAAGACATCCGCAGGGAACTATGTGAAGCTAAGGCAAAGATAATCTATTACTGTAACTGCATGACTCAGCATGGGGAAACGGATGGCTATACCGTGGAAAAACACGTTGAGACGCTGCATAAGCATCTGGGCAAGGAGATTATTGACCACGTCGTTTACAGTACGGATGACATACCTGAGGAGATGTTAAGAAAATATGAGGCCGAAGAGGCTTATCCGGTCGTTCTCGGTCAGAAGGACCACGATTATGAGGTGACCGGATGTTCACTTCTGAGCTTTGACACCGGCGTCATCAGACATGATGCCGATAAGGTCAGAAGAAGCTTTGAGAAGATCATGGAGGAGGATGACTGATGTCCTTTGCCAGTGAAGTAAAGAATGAAGTCACCAGACTTGAACTCGATGCCAACAGCAAGAAAGCTGAGCTGTGCGCCATCATCAAGCTGCTGTCTGCGGTGAGATTTTCCCGTGAGGGAATGTCACTAAGCATCCGCAGCAAGAATGCGGCCGTCATCAGAATGGTATCCAGCCATATCACCGATCTCTATGGCATCAAGCCGGGATTGGGAGCGATCAGGGAAACGGGATTTTCCAAGGGCAACATCTATGCCGTGGTAATTGAGGAAAAGGTAAGGGAGATACTTGAAGACCTGGACTTATGGACAGCCAGCGGTCTTCAGCAGCATCCCCGCATGAAGTTTCTAAGCAATGACACCATGGTAAGGGCTTATCTTACCGGCTGTTTCCTGGCAACGGGAAGCGTCAATGACCCGACCCAGACCAGTTATCATCTGGAGATAGCGGTAAGCGAGGAAAATCATGCCCAGTTCATTGCCAGGCTGATGAGCAGATTCTATCTCAATGCCAGGGTGGCATCGAGAAGAAATCAGTTTGTCGTCTACATCAAGGCAGCTGAGCAGATCAGTGACTTCCTCAGACTGATGGGTGCCAGCAATGCCGTATTCAGCTTTGAGGACATCAGAATTCAGCGTGACTTCGTTAACAACCTTTCAAGGCTGAACAACTGTGAGATAGCCAACGATACCAAGAGCCTGGAAACGGCTCACAAGCAGTATCTGGCTGTTGAAGATCTGATAAAGAAAGGCCACCTGGCCAAGCTTTCCGAGAAGGACCAGGAGATAGCCTTATTGAGATATGAGAACCCCGATGCCAGCTTGCTGGAACTGTCCGAGCTTTATGAAGAGAGAACGGGAACGGTCTTAAGCAAGTCGGGAGTAAGACACAGATTTAACAAGATACTGGAACTGGCAGAGAAGTACGGGAGTAAGTGATCATGAAGAAGATAGCAGTAGTAACAGGTGCCAGCAGCGGCATGGGCAGGGAATTTGCCCTTACCCTTGAAAAGCACTTCAAGGTAGATGAGATATGGGCAATTGCCCGCAATGAGAAGGCCTTAAGTGAACTGGGAAAACAGGTTAATGCCGAGGTCAGAGCGGTCTCAATGGATCTGACTGACCCAGGCAGTTTTGAGAGATATGAGAAGGCTCTTGAAGAGGAGCAGCCGGAGATCTGTTTACTGGTAAACGCTTCAGGATTCGGCATCTTTGATTCAGTAAGCGACATGAGGATGAAGGACAGCGATGACATGGTCGATCTCAACTGCAAGGCTCTGGTCAAGATGACCAAGATGTCACTGCCTTACATGCATGAAGGCAGCAAGATCATAAACATCGCCTCAATGGCCGCCTTCCAGCCGATACCGTATATTGATGTATACGGGGCATCCAAGGCCTTCGTATTAAGCTTCTCCAGAGCGCTGAACAGTGAACTGGAAACCAGAAGGATCCAGGCCATGGCCGTATGCCCGTACTGGACCAGAACAAGATTCTTTGACAGGGCCGTGGGTGAGAAGCAGATCGTCAAGAAGTACATCGTCATGTACGAACCGGAGATGATCATCAGACAGGCCTGGAAGGATCTGGAAAAGGGCAAAGACATCAGCATTTACGGTACCATTGCCAAGGGCCAGGCTGCCTTATGCAAGATACTGCCGCATAAGTTGGTAATGAACATCTGGAAAAAGCAGCAGGATCTGCACTAAAATTACATCAGGAGGAATCCGCAATGAACAATAGCAAGGACTTGATTTACGTAATACTGTTTGCCGTAGCAGCCTTCATACTGTTTCCGATAATCGGCAAGATAATCATTTATCTTCTGGCAGCGGCAGCCATATTCCTGGCTGTCATGTATTTCCGCAGCCGCAAGCTGAAGAAGGAAATAGAGAAGAATCCTGAAGACTACTTCAGCCAGCAGCTTTACCGTCAGAGGGAAAAGGAACCTGTAAAGACGGACGTAATTGACGCCGAATACAAGGAGAAGGAAATAGAAAGCGAATAGAAAATGATCAGAAACGCGATAACCCAGGACCGTAAGACAATTTATGACCTGCACAGTTCCAAGGTCTCCGTAGACAGATACGATGACATGGAATTCTATTTTTCGCGTCTCTATGATGTTGACAGAGTCATCGTGAATGATCTGAACGGCCATGTGGTTTCCTCATTGCAGGTGAACTATCACGGCATGATCCTGAATGATACCAGGATCGTTGCAAGCACGCTGTTTGGGGCAATTACCCAGGATGATGATCCTGAGTACTTCAGGCCGTTACTGGAAGACGTTCTCGATGAGGTCAGCCGGAAGACTCTGGTAAGTCTGGTAATCACCAAGACGCCGAAGTACTATCTGCCGTATGGCTTTGAAACCGTATATAAGCGCAAGACCTATGAGATCAGCCGGGATGACCTGAAGAACAGGTCATTTGAGGGAGTGGGCAAGGCCTTTGACCTGCCGGAGCTTGAAGCGGTCTACCGCAAGTTCACCTCACACTTCAACGGCTATTATGAAAGAGACCGCAGTTACTGGGTCAAGGCCTTCAGACAGTATCAGTTCCTAAGAAACAACATCGTCGTCTATCGCAGTGAGGAAGGCGTCGTTGAAGGCTACATGGTCTACAGCATGACTCAGCAGAAGGTATATGTCGATGAGATCGGCTATCTTAACGGTACAGCCCTGATCAGATTACTGTGCTATGCCCTGAAGTATAAGAACAGGGCTGAGGTAACGGTATCGGAAAGCGAGAACCTGAACATCGCCATTCCGAAGATCAAGGGCACGGTGAAGCCTGTCATGATGGCCAGGATAAATGATTATGCTCTGTTCAACAGACTGTATCAGAGCGATGTCAGAAAGGTGCCGGACGGCTTCAAACTGGGAGGCAAGCCGCTCTACATAAATGAAAGGTGTTAGTGTTTCAAACATAGTGTTACTATGCTAGAATAAATTCAGAGGAAAGAGGAGACAACAATGGAATTAAAAGGATCAAGAACAGAAAAGAATCTCGAAGCAGCATTCGCCGGTGAATCACAGGCAAGAAATAAGTATACTTACTTCGCATCACAGGCCAAGAAGGACGGCTATGAGCAGATCGCAGCAGTATTCATGGAAACAGCTGAGAATGAAAAGGAACATGCAAAGCTGTGGTTCAAGCATCTGCATGGCGGCAAGGTTCCAACAACACTGGAAAACCTGAAGGCAGCAGCTGCAGGTGAAAACTACGAATGGACAGAGATGTATGTTGAAATGGCCAAGGTTGCCAGAGAAGAAGGCTTCGAGGCCATCGCCAGACAGATGGAAGGCGTAGCCGCCATCGAAAAGCATCATGAGGAAAGATACCTGAGACTGGCTGAGCTGGTTGAAAAGCAGGAAGTATTCGAGAAGGTTTCAGAGACCTGCTGGAAGTGCCGCAACTGCGGACATCTGTACTTCGGCAAGACAGCTCCGAAGGCCTGCCCGGTATGCGCACATCCTCAGTCATACTTCGAAATCTGCGCTGAAGAGTACTAAAAACTGACACTTGTGAAGAGCGGGGCCAAAAGCGGTCCCGCTCTTTGTTTTAGGGGCTCTGGAAGCGGTTATTCAATTGACTTTTAGCCCTATAATTCTTATAATTTAGACGTAAATAACAGGAGGATATTTTTACATGACAGTTAGAGTCGCTATTAATGGATTTGGTCGTATTGGCCGTCTGGCTTTCAGACAGATGTGGCAGGCAGAGGGCTATGATGTAGTCGCAATCAATGACTTAACAAGCCCAGACATGCTCGCATACTTATTAAAGTATGATACAGCTCACGGTGGATATGATCACCCGGTTACAGCTGGTGAAGATTCAATCACAGTTGACGGCGAAGAAATCAAGATCTACAAGGAAGCTGATGCTAACAACTTACCATGGGGTGAGTTAGGCGTAGACGTAGTCTTAGAGTGCACAGGTTTCTACACAAGCAAGGCTAAGGCTCAGGCACACATCAATGCAGGCGCTAAGAAGGTTGTTATTTCAGCTCCAGCCGGCAACGATCTGCCAACAATCGTTTACAACGTTAACCATGAAAAGTTAACAAAGGAAGACACAATCATTTCTGCAGCTTCTTGTACAACAAACTGCTTGGCTCCAATGGCTAAGGCATTAAACGATGCATTCCCAATCCAGTCAGGTATCATGACAACTGTTCACGCTTACACAGGTGACCAGATGGTATTAGACGGACCACACAGAAAGGGCGATAAGAGACGTGCTAGAGCTGCTGCTGCTAACATCGTTCCAAACAGCACAGGTGCTGCAAAGGCTATCGGCTTAGTAATTCCTGAATTAAACGGCAAGTTAATCGGATCAGCTCAGAGAGTTCCAACAATCACTGGTTCAACAACTATCTTAGTAGCTGTTGTAAAGGCTAAGGACTTAACAGTTGATGCTGTTAACGCTGCTATGAAGGCTCAGGCTACTGAATCATTCGGCTACAACACAGATCCAATCGTTTCAAGCGATATCATCGGTAGCAGATTCGGTTCAATCTTCGATGCTACACAGACAATGGTAGCCAAGGTTGACGAAGACACATATCATGTACAGGTTGTTTCATGGTATGACAACGAGAATTCTTACACATCACAGATGGTAAGAACAATCAAGTACTTCGCTGAATTAGGTTAATAAGGGCTTTAAAAGTATATGGTACTAAAAGGCAGGTGTCTCAACATCTGCCTTTTTTCATGTCTGAGAAAAAGAAAAAACCGTATCGGACGATACGGTTTTCAAGTTCAGTCTGTCTGAATCTATTAGCTGGCAGCTGATACCTTTGAGTCAACATGCATGCCCATGCCGGCTGTATGAGATGAAACCTCAGAAGCCAGGTACAGAACAGCGTTGGCAACTTCTTCAGGCTTGGCATATCTCTTGTCCATTGCATATGTGCCGGCAAGCATAGCCATTGCCTCTTCGTGAGTCATTGTGTCACCGAAGAAGTCCTTTTCAATACGTAACATCATAGGTGTATCAACTGGGCCTGGGCATACGTAGTTTACATGAACGCCTACTGGGCCGAGTTCCAGGGCAACGCACTTTGTTAAGCCTGCTACGGCATACTTTGATGAAACATATGCGCTGTTTCCTGCTGTTGGTTCATAAGCAGCTGCAGAAGCAACTACAACAACTGATCCTGACTTCTTTTCGATCAGAGTTGGTGCAGCGTACTTTAATGTCAGCATTACTGCGAATACGTTGAGCATGTAAGTCTGTTCAAACAGGTCGAGTGTCATGTCCTGAACAGGATGAGCCTTTCCTTCATAACCTGCATTTGGTACGACTACGTCGATTGTTCCGAAATGAGCCTTGGCATTTTCAACGAAATTCTTGATGTCTTCTTCCTTGTTCAGGTCAGCAACGAAGCCTGCAACCTGGCCTTCAGCTGCGCCGAGAGTTGGAAGTAAAGCATCGATCTTAGCCTGGCTTGTTGATGAGAAAGCAACCTTTGCGCCTTCATTCAGGAAGCCCTTAACGATTGCAGTACCGATACCGCCAGTACCGCCAGTGACTAATACAACCTTGTCTTTTAATTTGAGATCCATATACTAAAATCCTTTCTACACCGCAATCCCTCTGGATTGTCACTAAAATTATACAATAATAATTGAATAGCGACAGCAAAAAAGTAGACAGAAGGTATAATTTTCTCACTTTGTGTCATTTTCTGCGGTTTAAGGGTGACCATGAAAAAAGGAGGACAACTGTCCTCCTGATAAATGTTATTTGAAGTATTTCCTTAATTCCGCAATGAACATCGGCTTGTCTTCCTCCGGCATGAATGATGCCTCGATGGAGTTGATGTTCATCTGGATCAGATCATTGTAGGTGAAGCCGACCTGCTCAAGGGCCCTGTCGTATTCAAAGTCCAGATTGATGTTGGAAATGCTCTGATTGTCAGTGTTCAGGGTTACCTTTACGCCGGCATCCAGCAGCTTCTTGGCCGGATGCTCTTCATATGAAGGTTCGGTCTTGCAGTGGATGTTGCTGGTCAGACATACCTCAATAGGCGTCTTCGTGTCGATGACCTTCTGCAGAACTTCCTTGTCATACCAGCAGTGCTTGCCGTGTCCGACTCTGTTGGCACCCCAGTCAATTACCATTGCGACGTTGGTCGGCTTGCCGTTATCTCCGGCATGGATCGTCATCGGAAGCCCCTTCTTATGGTAATCGGTAAACAGATAGGCATAGTTTTCCATCGGTACGCTGTCCTCGCCGCCGGCCAGGTCAACACCTACGACACCCTTGCCCAGGAATTCTTCGGTAAGTCTTACCGTCTCCTCGTTTTCAGCGCTGTTGTCATCAAATGACAGCATGCAGCACAGTATTAATCCGACCTTGATCATCGGGAAGTCAACGGCTGCCTGTCTGATGCCTTCCAGTACGGCCTCAACGGCTTCTTTCTGGGTCATTCCTTTTTCCATGTGCTTCTGCGGGGCAAATCTGATCTCCAGATAGAACAGGCCTTCTTCACAGGCTCTCTTGATGGTTGAATAGGTTATTTCGATCAGATGTTCCCTGGTCTGCATCAGCTTGACGATGTTGTCAAACTTGGCCAGGTATTCAAAGACGTCTACCTCAACGCCGGTAGCCGGTACGGTAGTGATCTTCAGATAGTCTTCATAGGTCTTCACGTCCAGGTCAACACCGGGCTCCTGGGCGATCTTCCAGCCTACTTCCGGCACGATGGAACCGTCAAGATGAAAATGCAGGTCAACTTTAGGGAATGGATACTTCATTATTATTTCCTCCGTTTACAGGTTAATTATACAATACAACTCAGATGAATCCCAGTAGTCTTACGGCTGAGATGATGATCGGCAGGGTTATAAGGCAAACGATGTATGAATATACGACGATTGAACTGGTCAGATCGAGATCGGCGTCATAGCCCGAAGCCATTGAATAGGCGCTTACCGCACACGGTGAGGCAAACATGGCCAGGATGGCTACCAGCTGAACGTTTCTGTAACCAAGCAGGATACTTACGGCCATGACGGCAACCGGTATGATGGCCATCTTGTAGATAAGACCCATGCTGATGAGCTTCTTACTTGCATCATTGCGGAAGTTGAAGCTCGTGCCCAATACCAGCAGCGATACTCCCGTACAGCCTCTGGACAGATAGTTGATGCTGTTGAAGAGAACGGCAGGTAACTGTATGTTGATGACCTTGATGGTGATGGCGATGACACTGGCGATGATGATCGGGTTTCTGATGATTTTCATTATCATCTTGCCTGGGGACACCTTGCCGCCGGCATAGCTCTCAAACAGTACCACGGCAAAGAAGTTGAAGAACGGGGCCAGAAAGGCACAGCTTATCGCCGCTACCCCGTCTACCGGGGCACCGTAGATGCTGTGGGCAAGGGGCAGTCCGAAGATGCCGTCATTGGGTCTTACGGATACCTGGGCAAAGGCTGACTGTTCACGCTGTTTCCTGGTCAGCATTCTCGCCAGCAATACGCCGCCCAGACAGGAGAGAATTCCCATGGCCAGTATGAACAGGATGTATCCGCCGTCAAAGTCGGTTTCAAAGTCACTGTTATAGATGCTGGTGAAGATGTTAAGCGGAATGAATATCAGCATTACCAGCCTGTTCATCTCTCTGACTGTCTGAGCTGATACGATGTTCTTCTGCTTCAACAACATGCCGATGCCTACCAGTATGAGCAGCTCGGCAACGATTCTGAATGACGTCAATATTACCTGCATGTACTTAATCCCCGATTCCAAAATAGATTATAATGGAAGCAGGACATAATGTCACAGAACATGCTGCGACAACTTGAAAGGAACACGACAATGAATCAGTTCAGAGGATTTCAGAGAGGCATCAATCTGGGAGGATGGTTCTCACAGTGCGATAACAGTGTGGAAACATATGATAACTTCGTCAGGAAGGAAGACGAAGGAAGACTTCCGGACGATCAGTGAATGGGGTCTGGATCACGTCAGGATCCCGGTTGACTACAATCTGGTTGAGGATGATGAGGGAAATTATAAGGAGAGCGGCTTTGCCTATCTGGACAGAGCCTTTAACTGGGCGTTTGAGAACGGACTGAATGTCATTCTTGATCTGCACAAGACCTACGGATACAGCTTTGATGCCGGGGAGAATGAGGAAGGTTTCTTTGACAGGGAAGACTATCAGGAAAGATTCTACTGTCTCTGGCAGCAGTTTGCCCAAAGATTCGGAAAGTACAGGGACAGACTGGCCTTTGAACTGCTCAACGAGGTAACTGATGAGGCATATTGCGAGACATGGAACAGGGTAGCCAATGAGTGCATTGAAAGGATCAGAAGGATCTGCCCCGACATCTGGATCCTGGTTGGCGGCTATCACAATAACAGCGTGGAAGCTCTGAAGGATCTATGGATGCCTCATGATGAATGGATAGTCTATAACTTCCACTGCTACGAACCTCTGATCTTTACCCATCAGGGAGCTTACTGGATTCCAACCATGGATACTGGATTCAGGATCTCCATTGATGAGCCTTATAAGACGTTACGAAGAGAATCTGACAGACTGTTAGGCGAGGGATTTGACAGCTTTGGTGATTTCGCTGATGAGGATAAGTTAAGCAGCGCCTACTTTGACAGACTGTTTGGGGAG
>ONPK01000133.1 GCA_900319675.1 uncultured Bacillota bacterium | reverse complement strand
AGTGCCTGCATCACCATCTGTGCCGTGCTGTTTGCCTTCCAGGAACTGGCCTACTGGCTGATGCCATCATACCTGCTGACCAGATCAATACTCAAGCTTGGAATCGGCATCATAACGATAATGCTGGCCTTAAGAGGCTACAAGAAGCAGGAAAATGCCCTTAACAGGAGCCTGGTCCATGCACTCATGGTATCTACGGTTGCTGACCTGTTGATAAACTACGATTTCCGGGCAGCAATGGGAATCTACACCATTGCGATCCTGATCCTGTGCTACAGATTCTACAAGTTTGAAAGAGTTGAAAAGGGACAGTGGTTCATGTGGGCCGTAACATCAGCAGCGTGTACGGTTTACATTCTGAGCAAGTATCTGCCGACATATGAATCACTGACCACAGTCATCTACGCGATCATTCTGATGCTGATGCTGTCACTGTCGGTAACGATGCCGAAGAAGATAAAGTTTGCCTCATGGGCTTTGACGCTTTCCAATGTCATCATATTCATGACGAGATTCATCAGGGCAAAGGAAACGCTGCCTCTGCACGTACTGTCTCTGGGCTTATACTACATAGCCGCTACCACATTTGCGAGCGCTACGAAGTTCAATAAGCCGATAACCGAGGAGACCGTTGACTACGTCAGAAAGAGCAGCAGGGTAAGACATAGAAAAAGACTGGCTAACTAACTAGCCAGCCTTTTTTTTGCGCGTGATTTCTTATGCCTTCCAGAATCCGTGCAGGTTGCAGTATTCGTAAGCAGCTACGACTTCCTCGCCCTCTGCCAGTACGAATTCAGCACATGGTTCATTTTCCGGTGTCAGATTTGCCAGATGAACCGTCTTGTTGGTTTCCAGAATGATGAACTCAATGTAGTGTGCTGCCAGCATCGGATGAGCTACGCTGCCAACCTTTACGGTGACCTTGTTGCCGTCTTTTTCGATTACTGGAACATGCTTCTCATGAGCGCCGTCTGTTGTATTTGGTACCAGTTCAACCATTGGTTCTCCACAGCACTTTGTAGGACACTTGCTGCCCTTTAATTCAAGGACCATCTTACCGCATCCTTCACATCTTAAAACTTTTACTGCCATTATTTTGTCTCCTCTTTCTAACTCTATTCTAGGAGATATTTGGGTTACTTACAAGAGCTATCATTTATGGTACAATATACATCGAGGTGATATGAATGGCATTTGAGTCATTGAGTACACGTCTTACGGCTGCGTTCAAGCACATCGCCGGCAAGGACAAACTTACTGATAAGAACATGGAGGCAATGCTGAGGGAAATCAGAATTGCCTTACTGGAAGCTGACGTAAACTATACGGTCGTCAAGAACTTCCTCAATACGATAAGAGAAGAAATGGTCGGAATTCAGGTTTCCGAAGCCCTGAATCCGGACGAACAGGTATACAAGCTTGTCAATGAGGAGATCATCAAGCTTCTTGGTGAGTCTCAGGGAGAACTGAAGTACAGAACCAGCGGTATTACCACCGTAATGGTAGTAGGCCTTCAGGGTACAGGTAAGACAACTTCCGTTGCCAAGATCGCCAAGCTGATCAGAGACAAGCAGAACCGCAAGCCGTTAATGATCGCTGCCGACATCATCAGACCGGCAGCCATTGAACAGTTACAGACACTGGGAAAGCAGATAGATGTCGAGGTCTACACAAAGGGCGTTAACGTCAATGTAATTGAAACCGTCAGGGATGGTCTGCAGTACGCTGCCAGAAACGGCTATGATACCGTACTTATCGATACGGCCGGCCGTCTGCACATCGATGATGAATTAATGGCGGAACTGAATACGCTGAAGAACAGATTCAGCCCTGATGAAATACTGCTTACCGTAGATGCCATGACCGGTCAGGACATCGTCAACGTAGCCAAGAGCTTTGATGACCTGCTGCATGTCACCGGCCTCATCGTCACCAAGTTTGACGGCGATGCCAGAGGCGGCGGTGTCTTATCCGTCAGAAGCATTACCGACGTTCCTGTCAAGTTCGTAGGTACCGGTGAAAAGATCGATGACATCGATATCTTCTATCCGGACAGAATGGCTTCCAGGATCTTAGGCATGGGCGACCTGCAGTCACTCATTGAAAAGGCTGAGGCTGAACTTGACCAGGCTGAGATGGAAAAGACTGCCGAGAGAATGATGAGCGGCAAGTTCACTCTGAATGATCTTCTGGTACAGATGAAGCAGATGAAGAAGCTTGGCCCGTTATCAGGCATCATGAAGATGCTGCCAGGCATGAGCCAGTACAGCGAGATGATCGAGAATGCCGATACTGATACGGCACTGAAGAGAACAGAGGCCATCATCCTGTCAATGACACCGGCTGAAAGGGAAGATCCTTCCAGACTGCGTTCCTCACACAAGAACAGGATAGCCAAGGGTTCAGGTACTTCCGTTGCCGAGGTAAACAAGCTCATTAACAACTATGAGAGAATGAAGAAGATGATGAGCGGCTTTGGCGGTTTCAGAGGCTTCAGATAAAAACATCAAGTGTTAAGCAAAAATGCTTGACAGCCCCTGAATGATTGTTATATATTATTCAAGGACAAATTTTTAAGGAGTATATATTTATGGTTAAATTACGTTTAAAGAGAATGGGCGCTAAGAAGCAGCCAAGTTACAGAATCGTCGCAGCTGATTCAAGAGCACCAAGAGATGGACGTTTCATCGAAATCTTAGGCTTCTACAATCCAAGAACAAATCCTGCAGAAGTCATCATTGATGAGGAAAAGGTATTAAAGTGGTTGAACAACGGTGCTCAGCCAAGTGACACTGTCAGAAGCATTTTATCAAAAGAAGGAATCATGAAGAAATTTCATGAGCAGAAACAGTAATGATTGATTACGAAAAGGTCTTATTGGATTTAGTTAAACCTATGGTTGACGATCCGGACAGCGTCAGGATCCAGACCATGGACAGTATCAACGACAACGAACTGGTACTGTACGTTTATGCTAAAAACGAAGATATCGCCAGACTTATCGGCAGACAGGGCAGCATGGCCAGTGCCATCAGACAGATGATGTCAGTCTGTTCCCGTCTTGACAATAAGCGTATCTCAATTAAGTTTGAGTCTTATTAGGATGCTTCTGCATCCTTTTTTGGAGAGGACATATGGAATACATCAAGGTTGGTCACATAGTCAATACCTTCGGCATCAGAGGTGAACTGAAGGTCGAATCTCTTTCCGATTTCACGGAATTAAGGTTCAGACCTGATCAGGAGCTGTTTATAAAGAAGGGAAATAACTACGACAGCGTCATCGTCAGAAGCGTGCGTGAGCACAAGGGTTTTCTGTTGGTTCTTTTCAAGGGACTGGAGAACATAAACCTGGTTGAAAAGTACAAGGACTGCGACATCTACATTCACCGCAGATACATCCAGGCCTTGCCGATAGGGGAATACTACTTCTTCGAGCTCAACGGCTGTGAAGTCTACCATGACAACATGAAGATCGGCAGCGTTACGGAAGTAGAAGACGGTTATCAGACGGTACTCAGAATAGCCACAGCCGACAAGGAATTCCTGTTGCCGTATGTACCGGCATTCGTCAAGAACGTTGACGTTGTAAACAAGAGGATCGACATCGACGTCATCGAGGGCATGTTATGAGAATAACCATCATGACGATCTTCCCGGAGATGTTTGAGGGATTCCTCAATACCTCCATCATCAAGAAGGCCAGACTGAAGAACATCGTGGACATTCAGGTTGCCGATTTCCGTCAGTTTACCAAGGACAAGCACAACCGTGTTGACGAGTATCCCTTTGGCGGTGGTCAGGGCATGGTACTGATGTGCCAGCCGATCGTTGATTGCCTTAACACGGTCAGAACGGAAAAGAGCCATGTCATCCTGATGAATCCGACAGGAAAGACCTTTGATCAGAAGAAGGCCCATGAACTG
>ONPK01000032.1 GCA_900319675.1 uncultured Bacillota bacterium | reverse complement strand
AAGCTTGAGTATTGATCTGGTCAGCAGGTATGATGGCATCAGCCAGTAGGCCAGTTCCTGGAAGGCAAACAGCACGGCACAGATGGTGATGCAGGCACTTGGTACCTTGTCATATCTGGCATCGCTTCTTACCACTCCGGCATTAATCTTGCGCTTCAGCTTGTGCGTTCCTGCCATCCAGGTTATCAGCATGGCAGCTATGCCGATGATCAGCGTCGGCACCGTATAGATCAGTACCACCATTTCCCGCCATGACAGATTGAAGATGTTGCTGTTCTCCAGATCGACCGCAAATGAGGTCGCATCCTTGGTCATGGTTGAAATGTCAATGGTGTCGCCGTCTACTATTCCATAGTATCCGTCACCGGTGATGTCCCTGTTGACGAATGAGAACAGTTCCTGATAACCCCCCGTCTTCATGTTCAGCTTGTACAGCTTGCTGAACTTGCCGTTGGTCTTGCCTACGGTAAGCTTGAGTCCGTGTACGGATATGGTCTGATCAGCTTCGGAAACAACGACGATCTTGTAGTTGTGATCCTTCGGGATCAGCATGATGGTATTGTCACCGTCTCTGTCTGCGAAGAACGCAACGTTAAAGTTCATTTCATCGTAGTACTTATCCCCGTACCTGAATGACTGAACGAAGTCTCCTGTATTTGTTACGACCTTGACGATCTGGTCTGTTACGACGTCAATTACGCCAACGGTAACATCGCCTGAAACGACAAGTCTGAGGTAGTCAATGTTGTTGGAATACAGATTGTCACCATCCGGTTGTGAGAACAGCCAGGCAAGATATACCTCCGGTGTATGCTCGTGGGCGAGGTTGCCCGTAAGCGTTGACTCGTAGCTGGCATACTTTGTCTCAATGGAACGGTTCGTAGCGTAATTATACGCACTGTAGGCAACGTACGTCAGAAGACTGTTGGCCTCCTTCTGGTTATTGTCGTTTATCAGTTCCTTATTGCCGGCTATCTCCATCAGTTCATCCATGACGTTGGTAACCCTTCTGTCTTCCCAGATGCTCAGCATGTGAGACTGCATGTGCTTCTCATAGGTCTGACTGGTCGGCAATAGTTTAAGCAGGTAATTCAGAATTACCCTGAGTTTCGTATTGATCTCTACGTTGTTCCAGAAGGCAATTCCTACCAGCTTGTAGTATACCTGATATGCTCTTTCAAACTTCAGGGCATAGTCACTGTCTGTTTCCTGTGCCGGTAACATCAATGTGGTTCCATATCGCTCATAACCCCAGTCGGCAAACGGTACGGAAGGAACCGGGTCCATCTTGCCAACGATGTTGTAGATGTTTGGATAGATGCCCCTCTTTGGCTGCTTGGTAGTACGCGGTGTGGCAAATGTATACGTGAAGACGGTATCAGTACTGAATGTATCACAGTCAACAAGCTTACTGGCAAGGACGTTGCTGATGGCACCTGCCCTGCTGAAGCCGCCGAACCATATCTTCAGTTTCTTGTTCTGCAGATTATGCTGGGCAATGTAGCCGAAGACACGGTCAAATACTTCGCTGGCTGCACTGTTGAAGCCAACGTGAATGGTCTCGTCACCGATCGTGAAGTTTGACAGCCACTCGTTTTTGTAACCGCCGCCGCAGATGCCGATGGCTATCAGTTCAAAGTCACCGTTGACTTCGTCCTTGATCTCCTTATGAGCAAGGACCGTTGATACGGTATAAAGAGATGGATTCTTGTCATAGTCATCCATTCTCTGATCCTTGAATCCTGTCATCTTCAGGAAGGACTTGACGTGTGCTGCCGGGTCCCCTTCTGCTTCATAGTCGAATTTAGGTCTGAATGCTGAAACAGCCATGCCGAAAGTCAGCTGGGCCAGCTTGTGATTATACTGTGTGGCGCTGTTCTTGAACCAGTTGTCATTGTACTCAAAATCCCACTGTCCGGTTTCTGCCGTCGTATTCATGTCGAATGTTACATCGACCATGAAACTGCCTTCTTCAAGGGCGTATTCATTTTCATCCGTGTATTCATCCGCATGCACGATAAAAGTAAATGACGTCAGGCAGATCAGCGCTGTTATCATTACTGTAAGAATTCTCTTCATAGGTTAATCACCTGCCTATAAAATATCCACCTCATCAAATTCTGTTGTCGGGTATATGGTAATGTGTTCAGTCTTTTCGATGGCTTCCTCAATGAGCGGTTCAAAGTCAAAGGCCGCTTCCTGCTTTTCCACCTTGTGAATGTGCGGTTTGGTTACCGGATTCTTCGGTGTAAAGATGGTGCAGCAGTCCTCATAAGGAAGTATTGATGTTTCATAGGTATTTATCTTTTCAGCCAGATCGATTATCTCCAGTTTATCGTACGTAACTACCGGTCTGATTACCGGCATGGTGGTAACGGCATTGATGACCCCCATGCTTTCCAGAGTCTGGGAAGCGACCTGTCCGATCGATTCGCCGTTGACAATGGCCAGGCACTTATTTCTTTCTGCCATTCTTTCAGCCAGTCTGTACATCATGCGTCTCATGATGGTAATGGCATATTCCTCATCGCAATAGCGGTATATCGCCAGCTGCAGATCAGTGAAAGGAACGACATGCAGTTTGATCCTGCCCTGATAGGCAGAGATTATCCTGGCAAGTTCCTTGACCTTGTTAAGAGCTTCCTGGGAAGTATACGGCATTGAGGCATAGTGAATGCACTCGATCTCAACACCTCTCTTCATGGTCAGATAGCCAGCAACAGGAGAATCTATTCCTCCTGAAAGCATCAGCATTGCCTTGCCACCGACACCTACCGGATAGCCGCCCAGTCCCATGATGGTATCAGCCATTACGTAGGTTGCCTGGTTTCTGATCTCAACGATCAGGGAATAGTCCGGTTCATGAACGTCTACCTTCAGTTCGGGATAGGTCTTCAGTATCCTTGAGGCAACGGCTCTGTTGACCTCGTCGGAGTGCACAGGAAAGGCCTTGTTGGCTCTCTTTGTAATTACCTTGAAAGTACCCTTTCTGCCCTCCATGACGGCTGCAGAGGCCTCTACGATGGCATCAAGATCATTCTCCGTCTTTAATGTCGGAGCGAAGGATCTCAAGCCGAAGACGTTCTTCAGTATCGGCGCTATTTCATAGGGATCCGTCCCGTTAAGGTGAATGTAGACATGATCCCTGGTTCTTTCAAAAGTCAGGTTTGAATAGTCCTTCAGAGCCAGCTGCATGTTCTGCGCCAGCCTCTTGATGAAGTCCTTCTTGTTCTTTCCCTTGGTACTCAGTTCGCCAAAGCGTACCAGTATGTATTCATAACGTAAATCAGCCATATTTAACGATAATCTCCTTCAGATCTCTGATGAATCCCCTGATGTCCTGCCATGACTGCTCAGGGCTGAACGATACTCTGATCACGCCCTTCAGTCTGGCCTCATCCCTGTACATCTGGGAAATGACGTGAGAAGTAGCCTGCTGGGATTCGCAGGTACTCTGGGCACTTACGCAGTATCCCTTCAGGGACAGCGCATTCATCATGACTTCACTCTGTATGCTCAGACAGGAAAAGTTCAGAATGTACGGGGTGGCATCCTCAGGTGAATTGATGACGACCTTATCGATGCCTGCCAGTTCGTCCCTTACATATCTGTTGTATTCCCTGACTGTTTCATTCTTCTTCTCCATGTTTTCCATGGCAAGGCGCAGCGTCTTTCCCCAGACCATGTTTGCCGGGGCATTGGCTGTACCGCCTCTTAGTCTGCCTTCCTGCTGGCCGCCGGAGATCAGCGGAACCAGCTGAACATGCTGCTTCTTCAGCAGTATGCCGCTTCCCTTCAGCCCATGGATCTTATGGGCGGAAAAACTGGCCATGTCGATGTCCGTAAAGTCCAGAGGCATCTTGCCTAAGGCCTGGACACAGTCAACATGCAGGTAGCAGTTCGGATATCTTCTGACGATCTTCTTCACTTCATCGATCGGCATTATTGCACCGGATTCGTTGTTAACGTACATGATGGAAACCAGGATGGTTTCAGACGTCATGGCCTTCTCCAGGTCTTCAACGGAAATTACACCCTTTTCATTTACCGGCAGGTATGTAACCTTGCAGTCGGTGTTCTTTTCAAGCCATCTGCAGCTGTTGAGAACGCTTGAATGCTCAACGCTGGTGGTAATGATGTGTCTGCCAACGTCCTTCTTCCTGAAATATGTTCCCTTTATGGCCAGATTGCTGGCTTCGGAACCTCCGGAAGTGAAGATTATCTCCTTCTCGTCAACACGCAATAAATCCGCCACTGCCTGGCGGGATTTATTCATTAATTTATTGACTTCAAGTCCGGCGGGATAAATTGATTCAGAATTAACGTAATATCTCGACAGAACCTCGGTATATGTCTTTAAAACTTCAGGATTTAAAGGTGTAGTGGATGCGTAGTCAAAATACTTCATCAGGCGTTATCCTTTTTACCGCCGTTTATCAACTGCTCAACAGTCTCAGGATGAACCTTCTTAATGGTATTAAGGGCAATGGTAAGTGCCTGTGTATACTCTCCATTACGGTATGCCAGTTCAGCTCTTGTCAGTTCGCTGTCAATTTCCGAATATGTTGAACGGTACATGTTGCCGATGACGATGGCATTTTCTGCCATGATGGCCGTACCCAGGATCCTGTTGACGCTTTCGTATAACTGGTATACGAGTTCAACCGCACTGTTCTTCAGTGAATTGACCAGAGTGACGTTGATCGGCTGCTCATTGAGCAGATTTTCAAGCTTATTGATGTATTCTTCGGCCTTCCTTACATCATCGTCATACTGCGTTGAGATGTTAGGAATGCGGTTGTTTCTGATCTTTGACTGTACTTCGCTTAAGACGATGGACAGCTTTATCAGCTGCTCTCTGGCTGACTGTTCATCAGCTGAGGCAGTTCTGACAGTCTCGCTCATCTTGTTGACGTTGTTCAGGCATACCAGGATCTCGGTATTGAGCTGTGACAGATTGATGAGTGATGCTGAGGCAGGATTCTTGTTCTCCTGGATGTTATTCATTAAGATGTGGCACTGATCATTGAGAACTCTGGCCTTGGCACTTGCATCGTCCAGGCCTTCATTCTGCTGCTGCAGTCCATATCTGCTGGCCATTTCCTCGTAGCTGGTGCTCAGTTTTTCAACCGTGTTGTTCAGCTGAGTCATGTTGCGGGCAGTAACCTCTCTGAGGCTTACCAGTTCAGCATAGGATTCCTTTTCCTTTTCGATCTGGCTGTTGAGCTGGTTAAGACGCTTCTCGCAGTCCAGCAGGTGTTCGTTTACGCCTTCAATGTCGCACTGCTTGATCTTTCTGAGATCTTCCTGCAGTGAATCATTGATCAGATTCAGGTTCTTGCCGACTTCCAGATGATCAAGGTAGGCACCCTGATTCTTGATGAGAACGTATGAATTGTATACGTCTTCAACCATCTGCGGAACTTCGCCCTTGGCAACGCTGATCAGTTCAGGAATGCGTTCAACGATCTCGTTGAGTCCGTTGATGGCAGCTCTGATCTCCTCTGTCTTTTCCGTAGCCTTTTCGAAGTTGTTTGCCAGCATGATGTTTTCAAATTCTGAGAACAGGTGGTCAATGCCGTTGATCTTTGAATCAAGAGCTTCCCAGCAGAACAGATACTGATCAGGAGTATTGTTGATTTTCTGCTTGACGCCATGATAGATTTCCTTGAGTTCGGTGATCTTGCTTCTCTGTACTTCTTCCTCTTCCAGGATGGTGTTCAGGAGTTTGTCAAGGTTTGAAACGGTGGTGCCTGTTGTTTCGAGGAGGTTTCTGGTTTCGTTGTTGTTGTCCCTGGCCATCTTGTACTTGCGCAGCTGAATGAATTCATCGGAATCAGTGATCTGTTCCTGGATCTTCTTCAGGTTGGTCTGTACAGATTCAAAGTTCTCCTGGCAGGTCTTGAAGGTCTCGTAAATGTCCTTGTTGACTCTGGCCAAAGCCAGTGCCTTGGTGACCTTGAAAGGCAGAGGAACACTTTTCAGGGAATTAAGTCTGACCTGAAATTCTTCTACTTCCTTCTGCAGTTTCTTCTTGTTGTTGTTTCTGGACAAGAAGAAGATGACAAGTATTAAAACAACACCTAATGCAACATAAAAATACGGATTAGTTGCATACTGACGTAACGTCTCCTGAAAATCTAAAGTTTCATCCATAGCAAAACACCTCTTGTAAATATTGTAACATAATCATCCTGCAATTGGTTGAAAAAAGTACGCATCCGAACTCTAAGTTTTAACGTCTCCCGCCACGAAAAAATCATTGGATACAATGCTCAGAACTCCCTGCCCTCACGCACCGGCAAAAAGCAAAAAAGTACGGTAAAACCGCGGTTTTTCATGCTTTTCTGTTTGACAAGGCCCTTCCATAATGTTATATTATACAAGCCGATTATTAGCAGCATGCAAAGGTTATCCCCAAGCGTTGGTCAGCTTATATTGTGAAGAGTAGCTTGCTGCTTCAAGCGAAAACACCTAGGACCAACACCGGGACGATTGATTTGCACCTGTTGATGGCAATGTCATCAAGGAGGAAATTATATGGCAAGAATGACAGGTCCTGTCTGGAAACAGTCTAGAAGATTAGGCTTCTCAGTACTGGAAACAGGCGAAGAATTAACAAAGAGAAGCTATGTCCCAGGACAGCATGGCCCAAACAAGAGAGTTAAGCGCTCAAACTATGGTCAGCAGTTAGCTGAAAAGCAGAAGATCCGTTTCATGTATGGCTTAAGCGAAAAACAGTTCGCCAACACCTTCTACAAGGCTGTTAAGGCTAAGGGTATCACAGGTACATTATTCCTGCAGATGCTTGAATCAAGACTGGATAACGTTGTATACCGCATGGGTTTAGCCAGAACAAGAAGAGGCGCCAGACAGTTAGTTAACCACGGACACATCCTGGTAAACGGTAAGAAAGTTGATATCCCTTCTTACAGCTGCAAGCCTGGCACAATCATTGAGGTCAAGGACAGCATGAAGAATTCCGTTGCCATCAAGGACGCAATGGAAGCTACCCTGAATACTCCTGCATTCGTTACATTCGATCCACAGACAATGAAGGGCGAATATGTAAGATTACCTGAACGCAGCGAATTAAATCAGGAAATCAACGAATTACTCGTTGTTGAATACTACAACAGAAAGATGTAATTCATCCGGAAACCGGAACCTGTACAGAACAGTTCATCGCAAGATGAACTGTTTTTCTTTTTCAGGCATGAAAAAATCTCCCGATCGGGAGATCACTGTCCTTCAGCCGGTGCTTCCGGCTCCGGTTCCGGTTCAACATACGCTGCCGTCATGGTCAGGTAGTGTACCTTGCCCTGCATGCCGTCCTTCTTCTCGTAGGCTACCATGACGTCAACGGTCAGCTCGCTTTCCGAAGACAGAATGGAAAGATCCATGCCCGGAACGTAATTGTGTTCCTTATCGACCTGATAAGGGATCATGCTGTATTTTTCCTGTTCAAAGATGCCTATTGAAGGCATCATTTCCTTCGTGTTGACTTCCCCGGTGCCATCATAGACGATGGCCATTATCACCATGTTGTACATGGCAACTCTTGGATTGTCGATGATGACGTCATAGCGGTATCTCTTATCGCTGATCCTGTTTACCACCAGCTCACAGTCAAAATCCTGACATCTGAGTTCCTTGTTCTCATTGTCAAGTATGGACTGATAGTATGTCAGATATGCATCGTATTTCTCGTCATCCAGCTTTCTGGTCTTGTTCTGACAGCCCGCCAGCATGATGACGCACATAACTATGATCAGCAGTTTCTTCAAGTCAGATTACCTCTGCCTCATTATATCACAAGTAGTCCGGCATATTCATACCTAATTGACACAATTTGACTTTGTGTTATTATTTATAGGTAACTGGCGAAGATGGAATTTACGACTCCGGAGCCGGATCGTCTAACCTGCGTTAAGGGTCTTGAGGGTGTGAATTCAATTCATGAACTAAGGTGGTACCGCTGTTACGACAGTCCTTAGGCTTATGAATTTTTTTATTGGATGGAGGAAACATTTATGGCAATGACATTTTTTGAAGAACTGCAGTGGAGAGGCCTCGTACAGGACATCAGTTCACCGGAACTGATCGACAAGCTGAACGAAGGCGGACTCACTTTCTATATCGGCACTGACCCGACGGCTGACTCAATGCACATCGGGCACTACTCATCATTCCTGATCTCCAAGAGACTGGCTCAGCACGGGCATCATCCCCTGCTTCTGGTAGGCGGAGCAACCGGTCTGATCGGCGACCCGAAACCGGATGCTGAAAGACCGATGATCACCTATGAGGCAGTTCAGCATAACATCGAGGGCCTTAAGGCTCAGGCTGAAAGGATCTTCGGCTTTGAAGTAGTAAACAATTACGACTGGACCAAGGACATCAACGTCATTGACTTCCTAAGAGACTATGGCAAGTACTTCAACGTCAACTACATGCTGGCCAAGGACAAGGTAAAGTCAAGAATGGAAACAGGCATCACCTACGCCGAGTTCAGCTACATGATCTTACAGGCACTGGACTTCCTGTGGCTGTTTGAAAACCGCAACTGCACCCTTCAGGTTGCCGGAAGCGACCAGTGGGGCAACATCACCTCAGGCATTGAGCTCATCCGCAAGAAGCTGGACAAGACGGCTTATGGCATGGTAATGCCGCTGGTAACCGACTCAACCGGCAAGAAGTTCGGCAAGACCGAAGGCAATGCCCTGTGGCTGGACAAGAACAAGACATCAAGCTATGAGATGTACCAGTATCTGATCAACCTTGAGGATTCAATGATCATTGACTACCTCAAGAAACTTACCTTCCTGACCCCTGAGGAGATCATGGAAATCGAAAAGCAGCACAATGAGGCTCCGCATCTGCGCATTGCCCACAAGGCACTGGCAAAGGACATCATTACCGGTCTGCATGGTGCAGAGGAATATGAAAAGGCCGTAAAGATCTCTGAGGCACTGTTCGGCGGTGACCTGGAAGGACTGACAGCCGACGACATCATGCTGTGTGCCAACCAGGTACCTAACATCAAGGCTCAGGACGGTGTAAAGATGATCGATCTGCTGGTTGATTCCAAGATCTGCTCAAGCAGAAGAGAAGCCAGAGAAATGCTGACAAGCAATGCCATCTCTCTGAACAACGTCAGACACAATGATGAAAACGAGAGCATTACCAGAGACATGGCCATTGACGGCAAGGTCATCATCATCCGCAAGGGCAAGAAAAAACAGTACATCTGCCTGTTTGACTAGTAAAGCAAATCAAAGGACGGGAAGCATCCCGTCCTTTTTCATTTTCTGAGTTTTCTTAATACGGCGATCACTGCCCCGGAGACTAATGCCACCCCTGTCAGGGCAATCGCGGTCAGTCCGGATGGTGATTTCAATGATCCAAGGTAGTCAAGAAGCTGCTGCCGGTCATCAGCGTCAAGTGAGACATGATAGTATGATTCCTCGATATCCTTCATGCCGTTCCAGGTGACACTGATGTCCTGTTCACCGCCATCAAGAATGACGATTTCCGGATCCATTACCCTCTTTCTGACGATCTCGCCTCTGACCAGATAATCAAGGATCTTCTGCCACTGACCGTTATTCAGGGTGATTCTTTTCTCTTCACTGCCTGCCTTATTGAAGTACATTTCCGTACTGCCGTCATGAACTACGTAGTATGACCAGTTGTCTTCGGCTGCCATGCCATTGGAATGAACGTCCAGAGTTCTGATGTCAGACATAATGACGTCTTCGCCATAGGCAAGCGTTTCCTTCTCAGGGAAATAAAGCCGTGGATCAAAAGTTTCCGTGTAAGCATATCCGACGTCTCTTCCCTCATCATAAGCAATGATGAAGAATCTCAGCTGTTCATAGAACCCGTTTTCCTGACATACGTAGGCAATGACATCGGTTGCCCTTAGGAAGGTTTCCGCTGTCTGTATTTCATAGAGTCTGACGAATTCCCTGCCCTTCAGTCCTTCAGTGATAACTCTGTAGGTATCGTTACCACTGATGAATTCCGGCTTCTGCCATGACAGATTCATCTGTCCGTATTCACTTTCCATCTGCACTTCAAAAACCTGAAGTACGGCTTCACTTGTTTCATTTTCCATGTTCATTCTCTTTTCCGTTTCAGCCTTGGCAACAGTAAGCTGCATCATGATGAGCAGCACTGCCAGTAACACTCTCTTCATGAATCAATATTATCATAATCCGGACGTAAAAAGACAGAAGCTAACTTCTGTCTTCATGATCTTATAACTTGCAGAACTCAACGGCGATGCGGCTGGCAACTCTGGCATTGTTATAGGCAAGCTGGAGATTGCTGGCGAATGATACGCCTTCAGTCATGTCCTTGATGGTGGCCAGCAGGAACGGTGTGATGTCCTTGCCTCTGATGCCCTTCTCATCTGCCAGGGCAATGGCCTTGTTGATGACTTCTTCCATCTCATTGTAATCCAGAGCGTATTCATCAGGAATCGGATTGCCGATGACAACGCCGCCCTTTAAGCCGAGGTCCCACTTGGTCTTCATGATCCTGGCAACTTCCTCTTCAGACTGGCAGTTGTAATCCAGCTTGAATCCGCTGCTCTTGCAGTAGAAGGCCGGGAATTCATCCGTTCTGAAACCCAATACAGGTACGCCGAATGTTTCCAGATATTCCAGGGTCCTGCCGATGTCCAGAATCTGCTTGGCACCTGCCGTTACTACGGCTACCGGTGTATTGGCAAATTCCTGCAGGTCAGCTGAAATGTCCATGGTATACTGGCCGTTTCTGTGTACGCCGCCGATGCCGCCGGTGGCGAAGATCTTAACGCCTGCCAGAGAGGCAATGAGCATTGTCGTGGCTACCGTCGTAGCTCCGGTCTTGCCGGTTACCAGGTAGGTTGCGACGTCTCTTCTTGAGACCTTGCCGACGTTTTCACCCTTGCACATCAGATCGAGTTCCTCAGGTGTAAGGCCGACTTTCAGCTTGCCGCCGATGATGGCGGTGGTTGCCGGGATGGCACCTTCGCCTCTGACGATCTCTTCGACCTTGTGAGCAAACTCAACGTTTTCCGGGAAAGGCATGCCATGAGACAGGATCGTGCTTTCCAGGGCTACAACAGGCTTTCCTTCCTTGACTGCCTGCTGGATCTCCGGTGTTACTGATAAATACTTTTCCAAATTCATTTTCTGTTCTCCTCTAAAATCTTCTCTATTAGTTCGATTGAAATGTCCTTGTTGATGGTGTCCGGTGAACTGATGGCTGCTATGCCGGCTGCCGAAGCGTAGTCCAGAGCTTTCTGCCTGTCATAACCATTTACATGTCCATAAATCATCATTGCCATGAAGGCATCCCCTGCCCCTGTGGCATTTACCACTTCGTCAAGCGGTCTTAACTGTGACCTCAGAAGTGTTCCGTCCTTATTCAGATATACGCAGCCGTTTCTGCCCATGGAAACGTATATTTCCTCGAGACCCTTGTCAATGACAGCCTGAGCTGCCAGCACCAGCTGGTCCTGATCAGTGATTTTCATGCCGCTGAGCACTTCGCACTCCAGAATGTTGGGCTTGGCCGCATGGAAACTTCCGATGCAGTCCTTAACGCATCCTGCATAGGCAACTGACACCGGATCCACGTAGATCGGTATCTCGCC
>ONPK01000038.1 GCA_900319675.1 uncultured Bacillota bacterium | reverse complement strand
GCTTCCTTGACTCTGTTGATAACTTCATCCATGGCAGCAGAACTTGTTACGAAGTCACTTGTCTTAAGTGATCTGGTGATGTCCAGTACCTTTGTCTCGGCAATGCTCAGAAGATCTGAGAATTCAGTACCGCCGGTTACATAGCTGTTATTGATGATCTCGTTACAGCTGTCGATCAGCTTTCTTAACGTAGCCTTCTCCTGAATGGTCTTGATGTAGAAGTCCACGTTTCCCTCACTGAAGGCCAGATCAGTCAGTTCAGCAACGTATTCTGCCCCGCCGACTACTGCCAGCTGCTGAACGTCGTTCAGAGCCGTTATGACGTTGGCAATGTCGATCGGGATCTTCTTATCAGACATGCTCAAAAGAACCCTGTAGATCCTTCTGTGAGCATCCTTGAAGAATTCTTCGGGCTGCAGGTTTGCTTCATATGCCGTATTTATCTTATCGGGATAAACGATCAGTGTTCCCAATAAAGACTGTTCAGCTTCAACGCTGTTAGGTAACTGAGGCATGATGACCCCTCCTTAGTTAAGCTTCTATGTTAATATTCAGGGTCGCAACTACACCCTTGAACAGTTCTACTCTTACCTTATGCATTCCAAGTTCGGTAATGTTGCCGTTATCGACGAATTTTCTCTTATCTACCTGGATCTGATAGTCCTTGGCCAGGGTCTCCGCGATCTTGGCGTTTGATACTGAACCGAACATCCTGCCGTCACTTCCGGCTTTGACCTTGAATGATATCGTCATCTTTTCAAGCTTGTTCTTCAGCTCAATGGCTTCTTCCTTCATCTCAGCCTCTCTGGCGGCCTCATCAGCCTTCTGCTTGGTGAGGATCTCCATTGACTTCTTGGTTGCTTCAACGGCAAGGCCGTTCTTAACCAGATAGTTGCGGCCGTAACCGTCAGCTACCTGTTTTACTTCGCCCTTCTTGCCGACGTTCTTTACATCACTCAGCAGAATTACCTTCATTTGCTTCCACTCCCTCCAAGTACTCTTCAACAGCCTTCTTAAGCTCTCTGTTAAGAGAAGCTACGGAACTGGCTGTTCTCTGCAGGCCGGCAGCCGTGAAGTGTCCGCCGCCGCCCATCTTTTCCAGTATGATCTGGACGTTTATGTTTCCGTTGCTGCGTCCTGAAACAGCCCAGGCATCTTCAGCGATCCTGGCAATGACAAATGCAGCGTCGATGTCCTTTATCGTAAGTATCTGATTGGCAACCTGCGATACGATCGTGCGGGTTATCATGCCCTCTGATTCAGGCAGAGCTGCGATGATGATGTTTCCATTGATCGCTTCGCTGTACTTAAGTACCTTGGTCTTTGTTTCAAACTGCTGCAGGGTATCCTTCAGCCATTCGTTGGCCATGGTAATGTCAGCGCCTTCCTTACGCAGGTATGCACAGACCTCAAAGCTTCTGCTTGAGCATCTTGCCTTGAAGCCATCCGTATCAACCAGTAAGCCAGTGTACATGAACGTTGTCTCAAATTCATCAAGTTCAACTCTGGCCGGCTGGTATTCGATCAGCTCGGTCACCAGTTCAACTGCTGAAGATGAAGCCGGTTCATTGTAGATCATCATGGCATTGACGTTGGTCTCAGACTTTCTTCTGTGATGGTCAATGACAACGATCCTTCTGGCTCTGCTTACCAGTTCAGGTGCACTGGTCAGATCCATGCTCTGATGGTCACAGATGATGACGCAGGAATCCTTGGTCAGTAATGCCAGTGCATCATCCTCGCTTATCAGGATGTGGTTGGCCGTGAACTCATCGTAGTAGTCCTCTACTACGGCCTTGGCAACGTTCTCCACCGTAATGCCCTTGAGAATGATGTAAACATTCTTTTCAAAGGCCTGGGCGAACTTGCTGATGCCGATGCACGCACCGATGGCGTCAAAGTCGGCATCCTTATGCGGAACGACAAACACGTTGTCGCTTTCCTTGATTATTCCTCTAAGAGTCTGAGCAATTACTCTTACTCTTACCTTGCTTGTCTTCTCACTTGCCTCGGATGACTGGCCATAGAATCTGACCTCGTCGCCATAGTTCTTCACAGCTACCTGGTCACCGCCTCTTGAAAGAACAAGTTCAAGCAGGTCGTTGATCATGTTATCGAGTTCCATGAAATCAGACGTGCCTCTGGCAAAGGCCATTGAAGCGGTAATGGCAACAGAAAGGTTATTGGCTTCCTTTTTTACTTCTTCCAGGATCTGGAAGTTGTCTTCCAGCATCTTGGCAAAGTGTTCTTCATTGAGAACGATGAGGAATCTGTCGCTTCTTAATCTTCTTACCATTGAATCATACTGATTGCACCAGTCTACGACCTTCTGACGGATGTTGGTGTTGATGGCAGCGATCTTCTGCTCATCTTCATACTGTACCGTCTCATCGTAGTTATCCAGATGGATTAATCCGAGAACTACCTTCTCCTTGTTATAGGTTGCGTTAAGCTGATTGAATTCAGTAACGTCCTTGACATAGAGAACACGGGAGCTGTCACTTCTGGTGAATTCATATTCCCTGCCGTCAATGTTAAATACGGCCGTATCACTTTCACCGTTAAGCAGTACCTCACTGCCCGGAATGGTTCTGGTGATCTTTTCACCGATTAGACTGATGTTTCTTTCATCGAACAGCTCGCTGGCCCAGGTGGCCTCATAGTCATCATTGTAAATGACTATGCCGATCTGTCCGTGGTTCAGAGCATTCTTGGCCTCAGTTCCCAGAATTCTGGATACTGAGATCATTCTCTCCTTCTTCTCGCGCTCATAGGCATAGATGATATAGCCTACGCCGATGGCATCAACCAACGTGAAAATGGCAGCCACAAGCGAAAATGGCTGCTTGAAAATGAACTGCAAAACAACTAATACCAATACCTGCAATACGAAGACTGCTATGGCATAAAACTTGATCTTATCAGTATTGTTTTCCATTCAGTTTGATCTCCCTTATGATTCGGTCTCTGATGCCCGTAAACATGTCCAAGAATCCCAGGATCATGGTCAGTACCGGCATCACGAGCATGACAAATATGATCGGCATGATCAGTAATGCCCTGCTCTTTGGTGACGGGAACCTGCCAGCCAAGAAGACGACTACCAGCAGATAACCGTAAAACATGCAGAAAACGTACACAATTGTCAGCAATGGCAATATTATGTCATTGTATTGTGTAACCGAGGTGATACCTGCCATCAGATTGGCAACCATTACGCCGAAGCAGAACAGCTTTATGACCAGCGGAGCCTTTATTTCGCCTAAAGGTACCATTGGCGGCAGCTGCATCTTCAGCTTCTTCAGAACCAGGAATGCCAACAAGTGTACCAGTATTCCTTCCAGGACACTGGTAAGTACTGAGGCTATAACGAGTACTGAAAGCAGGAATCTGGTGCTTGTGAGCTGCTTGATGAGTTCACTTGCGGCGTCACTTTCTCCCAGAGATCCCAGCATGGTTACCATGAGTTCCTTCATGTAGGCAAGATCACTACTTAAATCATAACCAAAAACGCCTGCTAACGCAAAGGTTGAGACAAACATTACTATCAGAGAGATCACGATCACTGACAATATCAGCTGGAAAGTGTTTCTCTGCTTCAGGACACCGTCACCGTAAACGATGCCGGCAATGACCGATCCTATTACATAGAATGTCGTTACCGGAGTGGCGATGATGAAGGACAGTAATACCATTGACGTCCCCATTACCAGGCTCTGCTTGACGCCGAACTTCAGACAATATACGATTACCGGCAGCGGCACGATCCAGAACATGTAGGTGTCCAGCACGCCTGCCAGCTGTCTGTTTACAAACAGCAATACACCTAAAAGTGCACTGAGCAAGGCACCGTAGGTAATGCTGTTAACTCTGCTATTTCTCATAAGTCACCCTGTTAAAAAACCTCCGAAAAAAATTCGGAGGTCAACAATATAAACTAGTCGATTGTGTATGGAATCAATGCCATCTGGCGAGCGCGCTTAATGGCAACTGCTAACATACGCTGATACTTTGCGCTGGTACCTGTAACTCTTCTAGGAATGATCTTACCGTTACCAGAGATGAACTTCTTTAAGAGTTCTGTATCTTTGTAGTCGATGTAAGAGATGTTGTTCTTTGTGAAGTAACAAACCTTCTTGCGACTTGGACGCTGTTTCTTGTTAAAAGCCATGATTCTTTCTCCCTTCTTTAGAAAGGCAGATCGTCACTTGAAATATTCAGTGTCGGAGTTGTGTCCATACTATCATCATAAGCGCTGTCATCCGGATAATATCCGCTGTTATCTGCCGGCCTGTTGTCACTGTTCTTGCTGTCCAAGAATGTCAGACTGTCGCATACGACCTCCGTGACGTATACTTTCTTGCCGGGAGTGTTAGGATCATCGTAGTTACGTGTCTGAATACGTCCCTGGATGCCTATCTGTGAGCCCTTATGTGTGTACTGTGCCATTAAATCAGCTACCTGATTCCAGGCGACACAGCTAATGAAATCTGCCGTTGGCTGGTTAGGGTCCTGATTGGAACCTCTTCTACGATCAACCGCCAATGTAAATGATAATACTGATCTTCCGGCTGCTGTCTTGCGAACCATCGGATCTCTGGTCAGACGACCTACTAATACAACATTGTTAATCATTCATGTCACCTCTTATTTTTCTTCCAGGTTGACGATCAAATGACAAACTACATTCTGGTTGATTCTGCAGATACGATCTAATTCAGCAACTGCTTCTTTTTCTGCACTGAATGTAACCACCATGTAATAACCCTTTGTCATATCTTCAATGCGGTAAGCAAACTCTCTCATTCCCCACTCGTCAACTTTTTCAATTGTGCCGCCATCGTTTGTGATGATTGCATGTAAAGTCTCGATAGTGTTCTGACGTGCTGCTTCCTCTAATGAAGAATTAAGGATGTACATGATCTCATATTTACGCATGTCTTTACCTCCTTTTGGACTATTGGCCTTTTCAGGCAAGGAGTAAACGTAACAAAAATATTACGCTTATCCGTGAGAGATATTGTAACAAAAAAATCGCCACTTGTAAAGTCTTCAGATGCCTGTATTTTACTATTGTGACGATCGTTTCAAATACCTTAAAAATCTATGAATTCTGTCAGTTTTCTGACCTCTTTCTGAGCTGAATAATACACCACCAGACCGATGATCGCACCGCAGCTGACATCAGAAAGGAAGTGCGCACCATATATGATCCTGCTGTACATGACCACCAGTATCCAGCCAATGGAAACGGCTCTCAACAGGTTCCTGTTGATCTTCAGATCCGTCATTTCCGGCAGATAGACCAGAAACAGGACCAGTGAACCAAAACCGGTATGACCGCTCGGGAAGCTCCTGTAAAGATCTGAAGAAGCAAACGGGTGCAGCTGATACCATGGTACAAACTGCGTCAGGGGATCATCCATGGCATAATACCTTCTTCTGCCCCATACAAACTTCATGATGCCAATGCAGCTGGATGAAGCTATGGCTGCCAGAAGAATGATTCCTGCCAGAAGGAACTTATCCCTGTAGATCACCGGCTTTCTGATGTTGAAGAGAGCGATGATCACGATTCCGATGATAAGTCCGACGATGATCCTGACGGAAAGATAAAGTTCTCTCCACATGCCGATCTCCCTGAATGAGGCTACCCCTGCCATAAACGGCAGTAAGGCCGCCGGATATCTGAACATTGGATACTCACTGTGGCAATACCAGTAGACGATGCCTGAACAGTAGGACATTATGACCGCCGCCGGCAGCATTGCTCCGACGTTCATCATTCTTCCCACGATGTTACGGGCATTATGCAGCGACAGCGATATGCGCAGGTCCATGAATGTTCCGATGATCAGCCCGGTCAGATAAACTGCCAGAAGAAGGCGAAATTCTCTTCTGGTCATCTTATCTGTTCTGCATGAAGGCTTCGATCTCGTCAACCTCTTTCATGATGTTTTCACTTAAGCAGATGCAGCCATCCTCGGTGATCATGATGTCATCCTCAATGCGGACGCCGATGCCCGCATCTTCCAGATACAGACCAGGTTCATCAGTGATGACGTTGCCCGGCTGTAACGGTTCATCAAACAGTGAAACATCGTGTGTTTCCAGACCCAGGTGATGAGATACACCATGCCAGTAGTAATCTCTTACCGTCTTGCCGTCCTGCAGTAAGCCGATCTTAGGCAGTTCCTGCTGATAGAACTCGATGACTTTGTTATTGAGGTCGCGGGTTGTCATGCCCGGTCTTACGACTTCCATGACCATCTTGTTGGCTCTTAATACTATTTCATATATTTCTCTCTGCCTGTCGGTAAACTTGCCGCTTACCGGGAAGGTACGGGAGATGTCTGCGTTGTAATACTTGTAGGCTGCACCAAGGTCAACCAGTACCAGGTCGCCAGGCTTGGTCTGCTGATTGTTCTTGCCATAGTGCAGGACCGTTGCGTTCTTGCCGCCGGCACAGATGGTGTGGAAGGCATGCTCCGTCTGTTCACTCTTGAGAACAAAGTCAAAGTAAGCTTCCAGTTCGTTTTCCCAGATGTAGTCACGGGAAGCCTGCATCATGGCCTTGATGCCGGCATTGGTAACGCTGATGGCCTTTCTCATCTTTTCAATTTCATCAGCGTCCTTGACCAGACGCATTCTTGTCGTATTGGCGGCGATGTTTCTGATCTGAACATCAGGATTGTATCTTCTGATCTCATTGAACAGATCGGCTACCGGCCATGGCTGATCATATTCCTGCTTTGACAGTTCTCCGCAAAGAGTGAACTGATTCAGCTTGCCATAGTGATTGATGTACATGGCAATGGTATCCTTCAGTGAATCAACGTATCTTACATCCTTGATTCCGCTGATCTCCCTGGCTTCATCTGCCAGAATCTTGCCGCCAACCCACTTGGCCTGAACCGGATCAAACGGTTCAATGAACAGAATGGTCTGATTCATTCTGGCTGTCTTGACGAACATCAGAACCAGATTCTCATTATCCAGTCCCGTATAGTAGAAAAATGAACGATCAACATCAAACGGATGTCTCTCATCGCCGATATTGTAAGCTGCCTTACCGGACATCAGTATGGTAATGGAATATTCCGGCAGGGTTGCCAGCAGTTTTTCTCTTCTTTCCTGATACATGATCAAATACCTCCCTCTACATCATTTATCGTCGTTATCTTCATGTTGTTGCCGAAGCACTCAACACACTTTATTCTGACTGTTCCAAATCTTTCCACAAGAGAGCAGTCATCGGTTCCCGTAAATCCTTCCATCATTGCCTTGCGGTAACACTCCCTGAGCACTTCCGTACTGAAGCCCTGAGGAGTCTGGGCTCTCTTGACCTTATCGCGGTCAATGGTTCCCGTCACATAGCCGTCCTCAGCTACCTTGATGGTATCGGTCTCACTCTTTACTAACAGAGCTCCCTGTTCCTCGGTTACCTCTGCCTTCAGTCTGTTCAGATCCCCTCTCTGCAGGAAACATCTCGCACCGTCGTGAACGAGAACGAAATCCTCAGTAACGTTTTTCAAGCCGTTCCAGACGCTTTCCTGACGGCTGTCACCGCCATCGCAGATGACCATTCTGGCCTCATCATACTTTTCCGTAAGATAGTCTCTGACTTCCTCACTGGTAACCACTACCAGCTGACGACAGTCCTCATCCGCAAGAAAGACTTCCAGTGTCTTGTCGATTACTCTCTTGCCGTCACTGTACTTATAAAGGATCTTGTTTGTATCAGCCGCAAACCTTGTTGATCTGCCTGCGGCTACTATGACTGCTGAATAGTTCATATTACACCTCTCGTGCTGTTACTATTTTAGCATACTTGCAGATAAAAAGTTTTCAAACAGCCAGTATTAATATAAATGTAATAAATAATAAAGGAACTGCCCTCAGACAGTTCCCTGTATAATTTCTATTTTCTGAATACGTCAGCTTCAGCCAGTCCGCCTTTGTGCATGATCAGCACGCCAACCAGCAAGGCTGCCTGAGAAACGATGTTTGTTGCCTGGGCGATCCAGTTCATGGAGCTTGAATTATCGAACTTGCTGCCGAGATATCCCATGGCCAGCATGAAGACAAATGAGACGATGAAGCAGATTATTGCGTTCTTCTTATTCATCTTAGCCGCCTTGAACATTAACAGCAGCTGTGTCCCGCCTAAACCAACTACCTGTCCGATGATGAAGATCAGATTGCTGGAATATACTGCAGGTGCTGCAACGGCATAAGTTTTGGTTCCGTTACCCATTGACAATAATCCCAGGAATACAAGAAGGAAGCCGGGAGCCTGCATCGGGAAGAATGACGTATTAAGAGCTGCGAAATCACAGACTCCCAATGCGTACAGTGCCTTCCAGGCTGCCTTGTAGAAACCGGCCAGAAGTACCATTATTGAGCCGGCTGCCAGCAAGGCAAAGGAACCCTTGCTCATCTTGTTGTAGAGATCTCTCTGCAGAATGACTGCGCTTATGAAGAACAGCACCACCGGGATGAAATCCACGATGGCCATCGGAACAGAAAAGTTGTTCATGCTGCTCTCCTACTTGAGCCACTTGTAAGAAGCAAGTGAATACAGAGGAACGCCAGGAATGATTGCCGGTGTCTTCTTGTAATATAACTGATATTCCGGATCATTGCCGTAGTTCTTGTTCTGTCTGACCTCAAGTCTCTTGGCTCCTGAGAACATGACGTACAGGATCAGCAGGTAGCCGATCAGGGTAATGATGAACTGACCGAACTTGACTGCGCCGATTCCTGAAATGAATACGCCTGTCCAGAACAGTATCTCGCCGAAGTAGTTAGGACATCTGACGATTGAATACAAACCACCGTCTACGAATCTGTTAGGATTCTTGGCCTTGGCATCTGACTTCTGCTTATCCGCCAGAGCTTCGACGATGATGCCTGTCAGCATGATGATGCCGCCAAGAACGGCGAATAACCCGCCCTTGTCACCGTTATATGCTCTGTAGGTTACGGCTGCTGTCTGGAAGATGTATTCGAATGAAACATAGATCCAAACGGCTACGCTTACGAAGATAGGAATCTTCTTTCCGCCTACTGACTCATTAACGGCTTTCTTCAGGCTGTTCTGATATGACTTGCTCTTGAGTTCGCGGTAAAGGAGATAGCCACCCAGTCTCAGACCATATATGATCATGAGAATGCACATGACCAGTGTCGGTGTGGTAAGCTGACCGGCAAACATGATCATGAGGGCAACGCCGATGCCGAATACTGCCAGGCCATATCCTACGGACATGAACCAGACAAATCTGTAGAAACCTACTAATGTTAGAACTGCAGATACTGCCAAAAGTATCCACATCTGTGTTGGGAACAGCATATCAATTACCTCCTGAAGTATTCATTAATATATTGCTTGAAGCTGGCATCACCGTATACGGTATCGCCAACCAGGTCGCTTGTGAGTGTCCACTTTGAGAACTTGATGATGGCTTCCTTTCCTGACTTGTTCAGCTTGTTGATAAAGGCCAGAACATCAAACAGCCATGTTGGAGCTGACTTGATCTCTACCTGCTTGCCGGCTGCCTCAGCACACATCTGGGCAATTTCCTTATATGTATAGGTTTCCTTGCCGCCGATGCTGTAGGTCTTGTTTTCATCGGTCATGTGCTTGACGATGAATTCAGCGAAGTCAGGAGTGTCGATGACGTTGCACTTGCAGCTGCCATCACCTAACAGATTTACCTTGCCTGCCTCGATCATCGGCTTGAAGACCTTGGCAATGTCATAGAAGTAACCCGTCGGTCTGTAGATGACATATGTCAGTCCGCTCTTCTTCAGTTCAACTTCCAGTTTTGCCTTTGCGTCAAGCATTGGAACCCCTGGTGCCTCATCAGCTCTGATTACTGAAATGTAGTTGAAGTA
>ONPK01000119.1 GCA_900319675.1 uncultured Bacillota bacterium | reverse complement strand
ACGTCCTTTCTGATCTGGAAGTTGATGAATCCCGGACCGGCTATTTCAATTCCCTCGATCTCAGGCATCTTTTCCAGCATGGCATCCTTTATTTCCTGACCGATCTCTCTGGGGTTGCGTCTTAATAACTTGGTAAGTCTCATGGCCAGATTCGTGGCATAATTGCCCTTGCTGCTGTCCTTTGGTACTTCGACCATGACAAAGCCTTCCTCAGGTACCAGGTCATATCTTTCCTTAAGTACTTCCTTCAAGGCATCAACTAATCTGTTTTCTACTGTACTCATATCGCAAATCCCCCTTGCTCATATGATTATATCATAAATAGCGTTTTTTCAAAGGTACAAAAGACACGTCAGATCAGCCAACTGCAGATGTTTTCTCTTTTATCGAATTTATGGAAATTAGGCCTAACATTCTTCCTGTTTTCAAACTATAATAGAAGTTGGCAGACGGTCCCCTTTACGGGGCAATAGAAGAAAGGAATAATTATGAAAGGAATTCATGTAACCAGTGAAATCAAGCCTCTTAAAAAGGTCTTGCTTCACAGGCCGGGAAGAGAGCTGCTTAACCTCACTCCCGATAAGCTGCAGGAACTTCTGTTTGATGACATTCCCTTCCTGAAGGTAGCTCAGAAGGAGCATGATGCATTCGCTGAGATCCTCAGGGAGAACGGTGTCGAAGTCGTCTATCTTGAAGATCTGATGACGGAAGTGCTTGCCTTGAATCCAAAACTTGTTGAGCCATTCATTTATCAGTGGCTTTCCGAAGGAAACATCAAGACCAGGAGATGGCAGGACATCCTGTACAGATATCTCGTTACCCACTTCAAGGGCAAGGACCTGGTTCTCAAGACAATGGAGGGAATTACCCTGAAGGAAATGCAGGAACAGCTGGGAGAATCCATAAAGGCCTACTCACTGCAGGACAGAATTGCCCCAAGTGATGACCTGATAGTTGCTCCAATGCCTAACCTGTACTTCCAGAGAGACCCGTTCGCATCAGTCGGGACAGGTGCTTTCGTCAACAGGATGCACTTCCCTACGCGAACCCGTGAAACGATCTATGCTGATTACATCTTCAGGTATCATCCGGACTTTGCCGGCTACGTAAAGAGGTACTACGACAGGGATTACCATGCGACCATCGAAGGCGGAGACGTGTTCAATCTTACCGAAACGGTACTGGCCATCGGCATATCAGAGAGAACCTCACCCGATGCCATTGAAGCAGCAGCCCGCAACCTGTTTAATGATCCGGATTGCCTGATACGTACGGTTCTGGCATTCAAGATACCGGAATCACGTGCATTCATGCATCTGGATACGGTATTCACAAGGATCGACGTCGACAAGTATACGGTTCACCCTGCCATCATCGGACCGCTGGAAGTTTATGAGATAACACCTCCCGATGGTGAAGACAGACTTCCTGATGATCTGCACGTCAGAAAGCTTCAGGATACTCTGGAACACATTCTGGAAAGGTATACAGGTGTTGAAAAGGTTGAACTCATCTACTGTGGCGGCAATGATCTGATCGCAGCTGCCAGAGAACAGTGGAGCGATGGTTCCAATACCCTGTGCATCGCCCCCGGCGTCATAATCTGTTATGAACGCAACGACATAACAAACGCTATCCTGCGTGAAAAGGGATTAAAGGTAATTACCATGCCTAGTGCCGAACTCTCCAGAGGCAGAGGAGGCCCCAGATGCATGAGCATGCCATTATGGCGTGAAGATTAAATTATGAAGGAGTTTATTATATGCCAAGAAGTTTATCAGGACGCAGTTTCCTAAAGTTACTGGACTTTACGACAGAAGAGATCCAGTACCTGCTCGAACTGTCAATGCAGTTCAAGCAGCTGAAGCTTACAAACACCCCGCACAAGTATCTGACCGGCAAGAACATCGTTCTGCTGTTTGAGAAGACCTCAACAAGAACCAGATGTGCCTTTGAGGTAGCAGGTCATGATCTGGGCATGGGCGTTACATACCTTGACCCGGGTTCATCACAGATGGGCCACAAGGAAAGCCTGGCTGATACGGCCAGAGTACTGGGCAGAATGTTCGACGGCATTGAATACCGCGGCTTTGACCAGCAGATAGTTGAAGATCTTGCCAGATATTCAGGCGTACCGGTATGGAACGGTCTGACAACGGACTTCCATCCTACCCAGATGCTGGCTGACGTACTTACAGCCTATGAGTATTTCGGTTATTACAAGGGACTGAAATGGGTATTCTTCGGTGATGCCAGAAATAACGTTGCCAATTCACTGATGGTCGTATGTGCCAAGCTGGGCATTAACTTCGTAGCCTGCGGGCCAAAGGAAAACATGCCTGATGAGAAGCTCGTAAAGACATGCAAGGCTTTAGCCAAGCAGAATCACTGCACCATTACCCTGACAGATGACGTAAAGAAGGCTTCAAAGGGAGCCAATGTCATATATACGGACATCTGGCTTTCAATGGGTGAGCCAAAGGAATTATGGGCAGAGAGGATCAAGCTGTTATCCCCATATCAGGTCAACAGCGACGTCATGAAGAATGCTGATCCTGACTGCATCTTCCTGCACTGCCTGCCATCATTCCATGATCTTAACACTTCAACTGGCAGACAGATCTATGAGGAATTCGGACTGCCGGAAATGGAAGTAACCAATGAAGTATTTGAATCAGCTCAGTCAAAGGTATTTGATGAGGCAGAAAACCGCATGCATACGATAAAGGCCGTAATGTATGCTACATTGAAGTAACATGGGTAGCAGATTAGTAATAGCTTTGGGCGGCAATGCCCTTGGAAGTACCCCTTCCCAGCAGCTTGAACTGGTAAAGCAGACGGCGAGCACCATCGTCGATCTGGTTGAAGAAGGTCATGACGTCATTGTCGGACACGGCAATGGCCCACAGGTAGGAATGATCAATCTGGCCTTTGAGTTTGCAGCAAACAATAATGCCGGTACTCCTGAGATGCCCTTCCCTGAATGCGGAGCCATGACTCAGGGATACATCGGTTATCACCTGCAGCAGGCCATTGGCAGAGAACTTAAGAAAAGAGGCATCAACAAACCGGTAGTAACCGTAGTCACACAGGTTGAGGTTTCAAAAGATGACAAGGCATTCCAGAATCCGACTAAGCCAATCGGATCCTTCTACACAAAGGAACAGGCTGAAAAGATCATTGCCGAGACCGGCTATACCTTTGTTGAAGATGCCAGAAGAGGATACAGAAGAGTTGTACCTTCCCCCATTCCGATCTCAATAGTCGAACTTGACGTAGTTGAAAAGCTGGTCAACAGCGGTGCCATCGTAATTACCGTCGGCGGAGGCGGCATCCCCGTCGTAAAGACTGACGGCTACTATGAAGGCGTTGCGGCAGTAATCGACAAGGACAGAGCAAGCGCAAGACTGGCTCTGGACCTGCACGCAGACATGCTCATCATCCTGACAGCTGTCGACCGCGTATCCATCAACTACAGAAAGGAAGATCAGCAGGATCTTCCGGAAATGTCAGTTGAGGAAGCCAGAAGGTACATTGCCGAGAACCAGTTCGCTCCCGGCAGCATGCTGCCAAAGGTAGAATCATGCATCGACTATGTAGAGCATGAAGAAAACGGCAAAGCCCTGATCACTTCCCTGCACAGAGCCAAGGAAGCCCTGAGAGGCGAAACCGGCACGATCATTCACAGATAAAATCAAAGCTCTCCGATCATCACGGAGAGCTTTTTTCAAAGAAAAAGGAGATCGTTCGATCTCCCCTGTTCCTTAATTATTCTTCTGCCTTTACTACTTCAGCTTCAGGTGCGTTTCTCTTAACGCTTTCAACGCCGTTCTTAACACCTGGCTTTGAAGAATAGCCTTCGCTGGCAAGAATGATTTCACCGTTTCTTGCTTTCAGTCTGAATCTGAATTCGCCAGCCTTGTCTGTGTAGATTTCGAACTTCGGGCACTTCTCTGGCTCGAATCCTTCTACTGTCTGGTCTTCTACTGGTGCGATTGGAGCGTTCTTCTTAACGCTTTCAATGCCATTATTGCATGCTGCTGCTGTTGTATAAACTTCTGAAACACCAATAATTTCACCATTGCCAGCAACTAAGTTAAATCTAACTCCTGTCTTGACTTCCTTAACAACGAACTTTCCCATATTATGTCTCCTTCTCTTATCAGAATATCTAAACTTATTTTACACTATTTTATCAAGTGTGTCTTCTTTTTTGATACCATTTGTCTTTTTTTAAACAAATCGGAATCATTCGGTTTCTGACCTGTTTACAGAGATCATGAGCAGAATGCCGCAGATTACGGAAACTGCCGTTGCCATGATGCATAATGCCCTTATGCCCAGTGAATCAATGATGTGTCCACCAAGAGCATTCATCAGCATCTGAACGGCTGTTGACACCATTGCCTGTAAGGCAAAGGCTCTTGCGATCTCGGTCTTCCTTACCGTCTTGTTGACGTAGGAAATGAAGGCAGGCACGATCAGGGCGAACGTCGTACACTGCAGGACCTGCGAATAGTATATCGGAGCCACGGAACGGGTCATGGTCATGATGAGGTTCTTGATTATGAAGCTTATGACCGTTACCAGGAAAATATCATTAAGTTTCATCTTTCTTTCCAGCCAGACGAAACCGAACATGACCGGTATTTCTACAAATCCCTTAAGTGCCTGAATATTGC
>ONPK01000132.1 GCA_900319675.1 uncultured Bacillota bacterium | reverse complement strand
AAGGGCATCATGCACAGTTACAGCGGTTCCATTGAAATGGCCCGGCTGTACATAAAAGAAGGCTACTACATCTCCCTTGGAGCCAGCGTGCTGTTTCCCAACGCGAGAAGACCGCGGGAAGTGGCCGCTCAGCTGCCCCTGGACCGTCTGCTGATTGAAACGGATGCACCCTATCAGAGCCCCGTTCTCAACCACCGTCATGAACCGGCGGACGTCGCTAACATCTATGAAGAAATAAGCAGAATACGCGGCATCAGCCTGGAAGAACTGTGTGCAGCCGTAGAGCATAACTTCGATAATGTTTTTGCAAAGTAAAAGGAAGTGATCATCAGATCGCTTCCTTTATGTTTTCCGCGATGTATTCAGCTATGGCTCTGTTGCCTTCGGCGTTTGGATGAACCCCATCCGCAAACCATTCGGGATGTTCAGCAGTATGACCGTACAGGTCAATTACCTGTAATCCCAGCTTTTCTGCCGTCCTTGTGACGATATCGGTTATCTGACTGTCGATGTTGTCTGGTACGATATCAAACAGTACGACTCCGGTCTTGCTGTCAGGGAAGCAGCGCGGTGGTACCATCAGAATGACCCTGGGCTTATTTTCCAGATCAACGTATCTTCTGACAAAGGCTTCCAGTTCTCTTTCATATCTGTCCCTGTTCCAGTTATAGCTCTTGGCATCATTGGTGCCAAGCATTATCAGATAGGTTTCTGCCCTGCAGTCAAGTGATCTTTTGAAGATCCTGTCATTTGTATAGGGCATGTCTCCCTCATCCTGCAGTGTTCTGCCGCTTACGCCATAGTTAATGACCTGGTATTTGTTTCCGATGATCTCATTAAGAAAGTGTTCCCAGGTCAGGCTTTCCCTGCCCATTACCCCGGCGCCGAAGGTGATACTGTCACCGATGCAGGCAATGTGCTTTCTGTCAGACAGTACCTTTGGATTGCGGTTGCCTGCCATATATTTCATGAAAAATCTGCCGATCAGTCTTCCAATTTGCATGATGAATCTCCCTTTTTTCTAATTATATCCCAATTCAGTGATTCCTGTAAAAAACGGGACCAAGGTCCCGTCATTATTTCTAGCCCTGAGGTTTCTGGAATATGTTGGTACTGTCGTATACGCCAACAGCGTCGTCATGACCCCACAGTAACGTATCACCGTCAATGGAGAACCAGCCGGAGGTTTCACCGACGCTTTCACCGTTGATGGTTGCCTCATAATATTCAAGCAGGCCGCCCGGCTGAACAGATGCCGGCATGACGATGGTCTTATTGTCCGGTGTATAGATGGTTACCAGATAACCGTGCTGCAGCTCATCATATCTCTGAATGAGCATGTTGAGGTCATTGGCAACGTCTCTCCAGGCATCTACCAGGAAGGCATCGATTGCCTCATAATCGGTATTGTCAGACCAATCAGAACCTTCAATTTCTTCCGGCTCATCGAGTATCTTCATCGTAGCGTTATATGCGCCGACAAACTTGCCGTCTTCGATTCTGAGCCTCATGCTGGCTTCACCCATCTTCCTGGTACCAAGGTCATTTTCCAGTACCAGATCTACGCCTACGACACCGGAACCTGATGTTCCCGTGAATTCAACGGTATTGCCATTGACCGTGTACTCAGCTTCAACGGTTGAGGTCTGCATGCTGCCGTTATCATCCCAGTTATAGCCTTCAACGCCCTTTAATTCAGCGGTTGCGTTGCCGTTAACGAACTTGATCCAGTCAACGTCAATGGTTGGACGGCCGACAATGCTCTTCAGGATGGCTCTTACTTCCTCGTCGTCAATGCTTGGACATTCACCATCCGGGGTTACGGCCTGCAGACTTACGGTGAAGTAGCCGAAGTCACCTTCCGTTTCAGCAACGTGCATCTTGTATCCGGACATGCTGCCGGTCCACTGTTTCCAGTGATATGGTCCAAGATCAAAGTCCGGCTTCTGAATGACGTTATCTGCCAGGGCTGCCGATGATACGACCAGATCACATGGCAGATTGTAGATGATCGATACCTGAGGTACCTTTAACCAGTCTTCCTGTGTGCCCTTCAGCAAAACAGCCGTAAACGGATCACTGTATCCGCCCATATCGATCATGGTCCATCCTTCCGGAACCAGTACGCTGAATCTTCCGGCGTCCTTTACTTCGCCCTTGATGACAGGTTCAACAGGAGGTTCCTGTTCCCCGCCCCCACTCGGTTTATCCTTGCCACCGCCGCAGCCGGCCATTGTCACTAACAGCGCCAGTGTAATAAGTAATGTCAGTATTTTTTTCATGTAATCGCCTCTTTCACAATATTCATTATAATACAGTTACGTTTTAGGAAACAATACGACTCGTTCTGTCACTCAGGCAGAAGGTTTTTCTTTTCCTGATAATAGATATATAATCTTTACATGTTTAAGTTCATCAGAAACCGCATTCTGGGAGCCATCGGTGTGCTGTTTGCGGCCGTGTTTGCCGTATTCACCATACTGACTTATCTTCCAGGCTCAAGACTTGGATATCTGCCGATTCAGGGTGACAACGATCTTCTGGACCGCTTTTTCGCGCTCATCAAGGCAACTCCAAATCTTCTGACCCGTTATCTGCGGTACATGTATAACATAATCACCAGATTCCACTTCACCAGTAACTTCCGCCATCATGACCTGTCTGCGGAAATACTGACAAGAACGAGGCTCACCCTCTTACTGACCGTACTGGGTTTTGTCTTCATTGTGGTGTTTGGCATAATACTGGGCGTCATTGCCGCTCATAAGAGAGGTACCTGGATCGACCGTCTGATATCCGGCGTATCGATGTTTCTGGCTTCCATACCGCCGTTCTGCCTGGCCATCTATCTGGCTCTGATCTTCTGTCTGGGTCTGAAACTGTTGCCGATATTCGGCTATGCCAAACCGGTAAACTTCATCTTGCCGACCATTACCGTAAGCGCTGCGGCTTTAGCCAACGTCATTCAGATCTGCCGCTTCCAGGTGATTGAGGAACTCAACAAGCCTTATGTACGCAACCTGCAGTCAAGAGGCCAGAAGGAATCGGTAATTCTTTTCCGTCATGCCCTGAAGAACGCCCTGATACCTACCGTATCGGTGATCAGGGAAATGACGGCTACGATATTCATGTCAACGTTCATTGCTGAATGGTTCTATGCCATTCCCGGCATTGGCTACTACATGATCAAGGCCATTAACAGTCGTGACTACGGCGTCATACTGGCCTGCACGGTAGTAATAGCCATATTCATCATCATCTTCAACATCATCTCCGATGTTGTTTACTGCCTGCTCGATCCGAAGATGCGCAGTAAGGAAATGGGGTACAGTCAGGATGTTTAGACGGGCGATGAAGAGATTTCTGCATAACAGGGTGGCACTGGCTGCCCTCATCATATTCACGCTGCTGCTTTTAAGCTGCGTCGTTTTCCCGTTATTGGGCTACAGCGATTATGAATCGCTGCACCTGGATCAGCAGTATGCGCCGATATCCCTGCAGCATCCTTTCTCTACGGATAATCTGGGCAGAGACTTCTTTACCAGAATGATGGTCGGCGGACGCTATACTCTGGGACTGTCATTAGTATCAACGGTACTGGCCGTACTGGTTGGAACCGTCATCGGCACGTTATCAGCCTATAAGGGCGGTCTGCTTGACAGGATCGTCGTCAGTCTCTGCGAAGCTCTTTCCGCCGTACCTTACATTCTGATAGTAATCATCATTGAAGTTGCCCTGGGCTGGGGCAAGGGATATTTCTCCCTGGCCATAGCCATTGCCAGGATGCCTTCCGTCATTCAGACCATCAGGGCTGCCGTACTGTCAGTACGGGAAAAGGAATTCATCTCGGCCGCTAAGGTCCTGGGCAAGAGTGACTGGTACATCATTACCAGACACGTAATGAGAAACATCTATTCAACGATCCTGGTTCAGTTCTGTTCAACATACGGTGCCAG
>ONPK01000039.1 GCA_900319675.1 uncultured Bacillota bacterium | reverse complement strand
TATCTTACAAACAGAGGTTATAAGGTTAAGAAAATAAAGGCAGTAGACATGTTCCCGTTTACTGAACACGTGGAAACGGTATGCTGCTTGTACCACCAAAAGAAAGACTTCATTTCCGTGCCGTATGAGCCGAAAAATGTGGAGTAAGACATGAGATTTGACAACGCGTATTTTATTACTGGTACGGCCTATGCAGGCAAATCAACCATGGTAAAACTGCTTGCAGAGAAATATAACGGTATCCTGTGTGAAGAGAACTATCATGACCAGCTGTTGCCAGGGCTTGACAGTACAGAGTTTCCTTTTCTGACTTATACCCGTGATCTGGAGGACTGGCATGACTTCATTAGAAGGACCCCAGAGGAATACAAGGCATGGATGGACGGCGTGTCTCGCGAGTGTGAGATACTGGAACTCAGGCTTCTGGATGGCCTTAAAGACCAGGGCAGGCCAGTATTTGTTGATACAAATATTTCGATAGAGACACTGAAAAGTATTGCTCCAGAAGATCATGTGCTGGTCATGCTGGCGGATCCTCAAATATCTGTGCGGCGTTTTTTTGAAAGGCCAGATCGGGAAAAACAGTTCTTATATCGGCTGATAATGGATGAACTTGATCCAGAGAAGGCGATGGAGAATTATCGGAAAGGGCTCATGCTGATCAATTCGCAGGAAAACTATGACCGCTATTTACATTCTGGATTTCATGTGATAATCAGGAATGAAAACCGAAGCATTGAGCAAACACTGGAAATGGTAGAAAAGGCCTTCGGTTTGCAGGTAGTACAATCAAAATCCAGTTGAGACTATAGCGTTGCTATGTCGAAAATAGCCAGAAAACACTAGAATAGGGTAAAAAAGGCCATAATCGAAGAGATTTAGGCCTTTTTTTTGTCTTCATAGCAGGTCATTAGCAATGGTAAAAACACGCAAATAACCAAAAATGCGAGAACAGTATTTGTTTCATTTGGGTAAAGAAAAAGATAAGCTGATGCGTTACCTTTCTCAAAACAGTCGTTACTGATTGGAACTGATCTTTCTGATCATCTCAGCCATATAGAGGAAGTTTTCGGCCTTCATGATGGCCATGCCCTGAGTTTCATCACCCAGAATGACCAGCGAATCACCGGCACTGATGTCAAAAATCTTCCGGGCCTTGGCTGGGATGACGATCTGTCCCTTGTCACCGACCGTTACCACACCAAAGATGTGCTTGCCTCTGGGTGGTATGCCAAAGCCCATGTCTTCGCTGCGATCATGGTTGGCCAGATCATCCAGTGATACCCCCAGAGCGTTGGCAAGTAACCGGCACTTCTCCAGGTCCGGTACCGTCTCCCCACTCTCCCACTTGGCTACCGCCTGACGGGATACCCCGGCGATTTCGGCAATGTCTTCCTGAGTCAGTGATTTCAGTTTTCTTAACTGTACAAGGTTGTCCTTAAACATGACGTTCATCCTTTCTTCTTTATTCCCAGTACCGCCCAGCTGATAAAGGGCAGTCTGGTGATAATCATTGGTAACAGATAGCCCACCGCAAAGCCGGCCAACGTGCTTAACAGATAAACCGATAAGGGGGCCAGCAGTCCGGGTTTGGCCATAAACAGGGCAACGGCGGAAATGCCCAGATAATGGAAGACATATAAGCCAAAGCTGTGTCTGCTCATCCATCTCGTAAAACCTGTTTCCAAATCAAAGTATCGGCCAAAGCCACCCAGAATAGCCAGACAGCCCAGCCAGCTGTAGCTGGTAAACAACACAGAACGGTAGACCGGCTCATCGGCATAGTTCTTGCCGAAACTGTAGAAACAGAAGCCAACCCCTAAGCTAAGGGCCAAGACCAGAAACAGCCAGAAATTCTTCTTAACCACTTCCATGACTTCTTGATGAGAGAAGATGAAATAGCCTAAGAAGTACAGCGTATTATATAAGCCAAAGCGATAGACCACAACTACCGGGGTATTGCCGCTCTGAGCGGAAAGCCAGACCGCACCGGTCAGTAATAACAGGATCGGCAGGTTGACCTTTTTACCCATCTGCCAGCCTCTGTCCTTTTCCAGCTTTCTAACGCCAACCAGGAAGATGCTGAACAGCCAGAGCATCTGGGCAAACCACAAGACTCCCAGACCCGAGATAGCCATGATCAGATATTTGACAAACCAAGGAGCCTCAGCCATCTGGTCCAGAGCGTTGGAAAGAGACATGCTGATGTAACCCTGAATGAACTGAAAGACAAACAGTCCGATGGTAGAGGGCACTAACAGTTTAGTAGTCCGGCTTCTGATGAATTCCCGATCGCTGTGGCTTTCCAGATACAGCCGGGAAGTAATGCCGGAAACAATGAACAGGATCGGCATCAGCCAGGGATAGATGAAGTTCAGATATAGATCATAGTACTGAACCTTAAGATCGGTAATCTTGCCCAGTCCCCCGGCAACCCCTTCAGCATTATACATGTAAAGCACATGGTAGAAGACCACCAGTACGACGGTCAGCCAGCGGATGTTATCTAAATAATGTTTTCTCATACTTATCTCACCTTTGCAACTAAAACTAACATAATTGTAGAAAATTGAGAAATGTTGTACCACCAACCATACTTAACAATTCAGCAACGATTCTGTCAGTTTTAGTTGCTCAAAAAGAGAAATACCGGAAATCCGGCAAAGATTATCTGCGAAAATTCGTTAATTGGTCTTCAGAATTGATTAATTAGAATCATTTATTTTACCCAAACACAGCAATATCAAAGACTGGAAAAGAGCTTGCGGAAGAATTGAATATATTTCAGAGTGATGTATCCAGATATGTAAAAATGATGAAAGAAGGGTAAAGTGTTGAACTCTGTTTTTCTAACGATATGCGTTATTATTATGAGAAAAATAAGAAAAAACACAATTTACTAATACGCCAACCGTCATCTAGGTTAAAATATTAATATTCCAACCCGCTACGATACACGTCGAGACAGTCCGGTTGATGACAGAGAGAAAAGCAAATAAGAACAATGTGGGGGTTATGACATATGAGACTATTGTTTGAAATGGATCTGAAGGACTATGGTGAATGTACTCATTCTTTCAGGCGCGATTCTGCCAGAAGCATCATTATCAGTAATGGAAAGATTGCCATGATCCACAGTAAGAAATATGATTACTATAAGTTTCCTGGTGGTGGCATTGAAAATGGAGAGGATCCTTTTGATGCCATGATCCGGGAGACACAGGAAGAAGCAGGACTGACAGTCATTCCGGAAACCGTGAAAGAATACGGATATGTACATCGAATTCAGAGAAGTGATAATGATCCTTCAGAATGCTTTATTCAGGATAATTACTACTATCTTTGCGATGCTGCAGATGGATTGGTTTCTCAGAATCTCGACGAGTATGAGAAAAAGGAATCCTATCAACTTGAGTACGTAGAACCTTCCTTAGCCATTCAAAAGAACCGAAGCGTTAAGGATAGTCCCTATAATCGGATGATGTTTGAAAGGGAGGCACGGGTCCTGGAAATGCTGATATCGGAAGGAATGGTGAAGTGAAAAAATGCTTAGAACATGTACAATAGATGAATTTAACAGATATGCTGACTTTGCCTATGAACTGGCTACTGATCTGACCAAGTCAGGATATCCGACATACTGTGACGGGGTCAAGACGAGAGAAATGTTCATGGAACGTTCCCTGAAGGCTTTTAAACGGGAAACGGAAGAGATCCTGCTGTTTGAAATAGATGGTAAGGTTGAGGGCCTGATCCACCCTTACTGGATACCGGAGGATCATTATCTTGATACGTGTCTGTTTCTGACCAACAGGGAAACTGAACAGGCTCTTTCAGAGTTTCTGGCTTATGCCATGGAGCATTTTTCCGGTTATGACCTGTTTCTGGGTTTTCCGGCTGAGAATCAGGCAGCTATAAGCTTTCTTGTCAGAAATGGATTTGAGTGCATTGAAAATGACTACAACAATACCTCATTCCTCGACACCATAGAGCAGATACCGGAAAACAGTGACGTCACACGGATCACCAGGGAAAACTATGACAGTTTCAGATACCTGCATGAGCAGATTGATGGCGACATGTACTGGAATTCCGACAGGATATATGATGATCTGGATAACTGGGTCATATTCGTTAAGGAAAAGGATGGAAAACCTCAGGGAGCTGTTTACTACATGAATGAAAATGACGGCTGGCTGGAGATTTTCGGAATAGACATTGATCAGAACAGACACGATCCTGCGCTGTTCAGGGAACTGCTTCAGGCGGCGTTACTGGATGCTAAGCGTAACGATGGCAGGGTAATGACCATCTTCTGTGATGAGGAAGATGAAGACGCTGCCAGGGAATGCGGGTTAAACTGTGTTGGTAACTATCTCTGTCATAAGAAGCACCTGGATTTATGATCATTTGGAGGAGTTAACATGAATTATAAGGTAATAGATAAGGAAACATACTATCGTAAGGGAGTTTACCGTCACTTTACTGAGGACTGCAAGTGCTCTACTTCCATGACGGCCAGAATTGACGTGACGGATCTTGTGGAATATTCCCGAAAAACGGGAACGAAGTTCTATGTCAACTTTCTGTATGTACTGTCAAAGGTAATGAATTCCCGCGATGATTACCGGATGGGATATCTGTGGCAGACGGATGAACTCATCTGTTACGATGTGGTAAATCCAATGCAGTACGTCTTCCACGAGGATACGGAAACCTGTACTCCCGTATACACTTATTACAATGAGGACTATGAAACATTTTATGCCGGTGCCCTGAAGGATGTTGAAGAAGCCAAGAAGACAAGAGAATATCTGCTGGATGCAGCGAATCATCCTAACTGGTTTGATGCCTCATACATTTCCTGGCTGTCATATGACTCTCTTAACATTGAACTGCCTGATGGCTACCTGTATTTTGCTCCAATCGTAAACTGGGGAAGATACAGAGAAGAGAACGGAAGACTGGTCATGCCGGTCAGCGTCAGGATGAACCACGCCATCGCCGACGGTTATCTGATTGCAAACGTGTTCCGCCTGCTGGAACAGGAAATGAATACTTTCGTCAAGAGGTAATTCATGAAGGAAAATCGTAAGTATTACACAGCTTATGAAGACAGATACAGGACTGCTCACGAAAGGGGAGTAAGCTGGTCAAGTGACCTTGCCACGCCAATTGTGCTGGAGATTCTGGAAAAATATGAAATGACAGCTGATAAGAGTCTGCTGGAAATAGGCTGCGGTGAAGGCAGAGATGCAAGAGCAGTGCTGGAAAGCGGATATGATCTGCTGGCAACTGACATCTCCGAGGAAGCCATTGCCTACTGTCAGCGTATCATGCCTGATCATGCCGGGCATTTTCAGGTACTGGACTGTCTTAACGATGAGCTGGATGAAAAGTTTGATTTCATCTATGCCATTGCGGTTATTCACATGCTCGTCAGGGATGAAGACAGAAAGGCTTTTTATCAGTTCGTCAGGAATCATCTGAAACCGGATGGACTGGCACTCATCTGTACGATGGGGGATGGCGAATTTGAAATGATGACTGACATCACCAGGGCATTTGAAGTCCAGGAAAGAAATCATGAGTCCGGAAAGATGATGGTGGCTGCTACTTCCTGCCGGATGGTATCGTTCAGTACATTCGAAAGGGAATTGAAGGAAAGCGGTCTTAAGATCGTGGAAGAGGGAATAACTAAATCTCTTCCGGATTTTGACAGCCTGATGTATGCGGTTGTCAGGAAGGAAACACAGAATGATTGAGACCCATAAACCCGATTTTGAAGAACTGGAATTCAGACAGAAACTATTGGCAGATGAAAGGACCATGTCATACAACGCGGCCTGGGGAGGAACCATTGACTTTCCAAGAGAACGCTGGCAGAAGTGGTATCATGACTGGCTGGAGGCAGATGAAACGGAAAGGTACTATCGCTATCTTCGTGATACTGACATTGATGCCTTTGTTGGCGAAATAGCCTATCATCATGATGAGAAAAGAGGAATATGGCTATGTGATGTCATCGTCCTTGCTGAATGCCGCAACCGCGGATACGGTACGGAGGGTATCAGACTGCTGTGTGAAGCGGCAAAGAAGAACGGGATAACTGTACTTTATGATGACATCGCTGCTGATAATCCGGCTTTCAGTCTGTTTCTGAAAAACGGCTTTGTGATCGATCATCAGACAGATGATGTGATCATGCTGAGAAAAAATCTGTAGGAATGACAGGGAAACTGAACAGTTCAGTTTCCTTTTTACATTGTTGATTGAAATTTTAAATGATGTGATAGAATGAATTCAAAGGATAACTGATAATGAAAGAGGTGTTAATGTGAAGAAGAGTCTTTTAGCTGAAGCACTGGTAAAATACATTGCGGGAATAATACTGCTGATGGTCCTGCTGTTTCTGCCTGCGGGATCCCTGTCATGGAAAAACGGCTGGCTGTTCATGGGACTGCTGTTTGTTCCAATGCTTATTGCGGGCTTGCTGATGTACTTCAAGGCTCCCGGGTTGTTAAGAAGCAGACTTAACGCCAAGGAGACCCAGTCTGCTCAGAAGGATGTCATCAATTACAGCGGCATCATGTTTCTGGCAGCCTTCATCGTTGCCGGCTTGAATTACCGCTTTAACTGGATCACATTCCCCAAACCGGTAGTCATCGTGGGATGCGTGATATTCCTGTTGTCATATCTGATGTTTGGTGAGGTATTAAGGGAAAATGAATATCTTTCCCGTACGATAGAAGTACAGGAAAACCAGAAGGTCGTTGATACCGGTTTGTATGGCATCGTCAGACATCCGATGTATGCCGCTACGGTATTTCTATTTCTGAGCATGGCGCTGGTGCTGAACAGCCCGATATCATTTGTGATCATGCTGGCGTACATACCGATCATCATGAAGAGAACTGTCAACGAGGAAGAGTTCCTGGAAAAGGAACTTGAAGGATACGCAGAATATAAGAAAAAGATAAAGTACAGAATCATTCCGTTCATCTGGTAGAAACTAATGAATAATGAACTATATGACATGATTTTCAGGAGAAAGTCATTCCATCTCTTTCGCAATACTGGGGATGAACATCTGAGCAGTGAAGAGCTTTCTGACATACAGAAAGCTTTTGGCATGTTTGAAAGTCTTGACCCGTCTATCAGAACAGCGATAAGGATCGTGCCTGCAGACATGACGACATGTAACAGGGGAGAGGAATACTGCATTCTGATCTACAGTGAAAAGAAGAATGGATATCTGCAGAATGCCGGATATCTTGGCGAGCAGCTTGATCTTTATCTGGTTTCCAATAATATCGGTACACTGTGGTTTGGCATCGGCAAGGTCGAGGAGAAGTCATTTGATGGTCTGGACTTTGTCATAATGATCGCCATTAAGAAGATAAGCGATGATTCCCGATTCCGTAAGGACATGTACAAGAGCAAGCGCAAGCCGGTGGAAGAAATCTGGAAAGGTCAGACGATCAATGGTGTTACGGACATTGTCAGGTTTGCTCCAAGTGCCTGCAATACCCAGCCATGGTTGTTTGATAATGACGGCTCACTGAAGCTGTACAGGTACAGGAAACCAGGAAAAAGAGGCATCATGCCGGCAGAAATGGTCAGTTTTTACAACCGCATAGACATGGGGATCATGATGTGCTTTCTGGAACTGTGCCTTAATCATGAAGGAATCAGTTTTGAAAGAACGCTTTTCACTGATGACGGCACTGATACGAAGCTGACTCTCAACGCTGAATACAGTCTGAGGAGATCTGAAAATGAATAAGACAGTTAAGGTCGTATTGGCAATAGTAACGGTTCTGGCAGTTGCGGCAGGGTATTTTCTGTATAAGGACATGTATGAGGAAACTCTGGTATGCATATCAGAACATGAAGGCTATGAAGTCAGAATATACATGGTAGGAAGTCCTGACTTTCCCTTTGGCAATACAAGCTGCCGCATAAAGCTTTATTCGGACGGCAGTAAGCTCAGGGAAAAGGACGTCGTGCTGCTCAATGATGGCAAGACAGCCACGGAGGAAAACTTCACGGTCAGCTGGCAGAAGGACAAGGTTGTCATAACGTCTCATGGTGAGGAGATGGAAGACTATGATACGGAATTTGCACTGAAGGGGGATTAGATGTACAAGGTTAGAATTACGGTGATGAAGAGAACGGTTCATCAGGATCTTATCGACAGATTCGAACTGCCGCAGGAAAATCCCTGTGAAATGGAGATCGGGCAGAGCTTCATCGCTGAAGGAGATAAAAAGCCTGAAGGCCTGTGTGAAAGCGCATGGGAGACACTTAGACCATTTGTCATTGGTCTGGAAAACGGTGAACAGGGCTTCTATGGCGACTGGATGAAGGACCCAAGAAGCGCGATGCTGTCATGCAATGACGGGTTCAGACCGGTCAGCTTTCTGGTAGAGGCAATAAGGGAAGATGAAGATAGTTAGCATATGCTAACTTTTTGTTTGGAAGATGTGTAATTGCTAGACAATAAGGGCTGTTGTGAAGTAAAATAACGTTGTATGAGGGTGATCCTCAGGGAGGGTATTTAGATGAGTAAACCTGTAGTATTAGTAGTAATGGACGGCGTTGGCTGGACAGAAAAAGACAAGGGCAACGCTGTAATGCATGCATATAAGCCGCAGCTTGATGAACTGATGACAAAGTGGCCGCACACCACCATCAAGGCCAGCGGTACAGCTGTAGGATTGCCAAGTGATGATGACATGGGCAACAGTGAAGTAGGACACAATGCCTTGGGCTGTGGCCAGATCTATTCACAGGGTGCCAAGCTGGTAAATGAGAGCATTGAATCAGGCGCAATCTATCAGAGCAATGCCTGGAAGGGTGCCGTTGATTTCGTAAAGGCTCATGATGGCAAGCTGCACTTCATCGGACTGTTATCAGACGGTAACGTTCACTCAAACATTTCACATCTTATCGCCATGCTTAAGGAAGCAAAGGCTGAGGGAATAAAGGAAGTCAGAGTACACATCCTGCTGGACGGCAGAGACGTTCCTGAGACAAGCGCTCTGACATATGTTGATCAGCTGGAAGGCGTTCTGGCTGAACTGAATGATGATGCATTCCATGGCTGCATTGCCAGCGGTGGCGGCAGAATGGTCGTTACGATGGACCGTTATGAAGCTGACTGGGCAATGGTTGAAAGAGGATGGCACATCCATGTAATGGGTGACGGCGACATGTACGAAAGCGCAACCGCTGCCATTGAAGCCTTAAGAGCAAAGGGCGGCTATACCGACCAGTATCTGCCAGGCTTCGTAGTAGGCAAGGATGGCGTTCCGGCCGGAACCATTGACGATGGCGACTCAGTAATTCTGTATAACTTCCGTGGTGACAGAGCCGTTGAATTATCAAAGGCATTTGACTATATGAACAAGGGCTTCGACAAGTTTGACATGCCAAAGAAGCCAAACGTATACTACACAGGCATGCTGCAGTATGATGGCGACCTGAAACTTCCGGATAACTTCCTGGTTGAACCACCGCACATTGAACATACATTGAGCGAATTCCTCGTAAACAAGGGTGTCAGATCATATGCATGTTCAGAAACCCAGAAGTTCGGACATGTTCAGAGAAGTTCTCTGATGAACTGGAAGACTGGTATGAAGTACCGTCAGACATCATCCCATTCGACCAGAAGCCATGGATGAAGGCTACCGAAGTTACTGAGAAGATCGTTGAGGCCATTGAATCAGGCAAGTACCAGTTCATCCGCTGCAACTATCCTAACGGTGACATGGTCGGACATACCGGCAACTATGAAGCCACCATCATCGGTGTCGAATCAGTTGACCTGAACCTCAAGAGAGTAATGGATGCCTGCCTGAAGAACGACTATGCATTACTGGTCATGGCTGACCACGGCAACGCTGATGAGATGTATGACAAGGGAACCAATCCTGACGGCTCACCAATCTACAACGGACCTGAGGGAACAGAGATCAAGGATGGAGACTTCGGTCTGGCTAACGTAGCCGCTACCGTTACCAAGATCCTCGGATTTGACGATCAGCCGGCTGAATGGCTCGAAAGCATTAACAAATAGTCAAAGGAAGCGAGAGCTTCCTTTTTTGTTTTAAAGAAATGACAATAAGTCTATAATTGAGGTATGGATGTAAAGATGCTTAAGAAATGCCCCGTTTCCGAGGCATGCGGAGGCTGTCAGCTGCAGGGTATCAGTTATGACGAGCAGCTTAGGCTGAAGCAGACAAAGATGGAGAAACTGCTTGGTTCCTTCTGCAAGGTCAATCCGATCATCGGCTGTGACGATCCTTACTACTACCGTAACAAGGTTCAGATCAGTTTCGGCAAAGACTACAAGGGCAGGGTGATCTGCGGGAACTACGTTGCCAGCACTCATACCATTGTCCCGGTAACTGACTGCCAGATCGCCAGCAGAGAAGCCAACAGGATATTTGTGACAGTACGGAAATTACTGGCATCTTTCAGGCTGTCCGTCTTTGATGAACACAGCATGCAGGGATTCTTGAGACACGTGCTGGTGAGAACCTCAGCTGATAATGAGGAAGTAATGGTTGTCCTGGTAACGGGAAGTCCGGTATTTCCCAAGAAGAACGACTTTGTGAAGGCTCTTCTGAAGGCTCATCCAAACATTGTGACAGTCGTCCAGAACGTCAATAACCGCCATACCTCAATGGTGCTTGGCGATAAGAACATAGTGCTGTACGGCAAGGGCTTCATTGAGGATGTTCTGTGCGGATATACATTCCGCCTTTCCGCCCAGTCGTTCTACCAGGTAAACCATGCCCAGACGGAGAAGATGTACGACTACGCAATCAGATGTCTGGGACTTACCGGTAAGGAAACCGTGCTTGATGCCTATTGCGGCATCGGTACCATCGGCATCATCATGTCAGGCAATGCCGGTCATGTCATCGGCGTGGAGATAAACAAGGCAGCCGTAAGGGATGCCGTCAGAAATGCCAGAATGAATGAGGTTGAGAACATTGAGTTCCATTGTGAGGATGCCGGCAAATTCATGCAGAAACTGGCAGCTGAAAAGAGGCACATTGACGTCGCTCTGATGGACCCGCCAAGGGCAGGGGCAGACGACAAG